>JAAEMC010000290.1 GCA_024225895.1 Desulfobacteraceae bacterium
ATTATAATATAGTGACGGTTATCCCTGATTTTTTTTTTTTTTTCAGTTCTACCAAAGCTCAATGCAAAACTTTCAATATCTCCCACCATAACTATAAATAGCGCAAGATCTGCGCCATCTACATCATTATCCTGATCCAGATCATTTTCACAATTGGCAGATAAAAATTCAAAAGCACCCATGTCAACTATGGCGTCCCCATCCCCATCCCCATCCCCATCCTGTATCCGGTTATTGCCGTCCAGGTCTGTGGCCGGAAGATACTCAGTGGTATTATCGCCCGTGTCGATACAGGGTGAACCTGTTTCAAGATGGAGGTCTTCACTGGAAACAAATAAAGGCATCTGATCTATATTTGCGCCACCATCAATGCCAAAGGAATCGTCCCAGTTACTGCTTCCGCCTGATCCTGTGATATTGCAGTTGCCAACCAAAGGAGAACCATAGGCATTAACGATAACCTGGCTTGGTGCATCATTCCTGATAATAGTATTTGTAATTGTCAATGTTGTATCCGATATGTCGCTATTATACAGCTCTGTGCCATATCCTGATGTGTTATCTTTTATTGTACAATTGACAATGTGAGTTCCTTCAGCATCGGCATTATGCATTGCACCACCCTTGAGCGCCGCCAAGTTTGATGTAAAAACACAATTAGACACCACACCAAAAAAATGGATATTAAAAAGTGCTCCCCCACAGAATTGAGATGTATTATTGGTAAAAATACAATTGCTTATTATTGTGGGATCACTGGCTCCCCAGCCGTTGATGTATATGGCCCCGCCATATACATTGACACTGTTAAAAGAAAAAGTGCAGCCCACAATAACAGGAGCACTTCGCGTTTCACTGTAAATAGCCCCGCCGGAACTGCCCCCATATCCCATGTCAGTATTGGTGGTGCCGTTATTTGTAAATACACAGTTTAAAATGCTGGGGGAGCTGCTGGAATTAAAAATGGCACCCCCGTAATGAATGGCTCCATTCCATTGGAAGGTACAGTCTGAAATCTCGGGAGAATCAGCGCAATTAAAACCTGAATTATAGATTGCTCCTCCGGAACCATCAGAACTATTGTTCATAAAATTGCAGTGTTCAAAATTCGGAGCAGCATCAATAATATAAACAGCACCGCCCTGATGCTGACTATATCCGTTTTTTACGTTGAATCCGTTAATAAGTGCATTGCTGGAAATATTAAGACATCTTACGGTGGAGTTCCCGTCAATTGTTGTTATATTGCTCTGCCAGTCTCTTTGTTCCCGGCTGGTTTCAAATCCGGCAAATCCGCCAAAGATTGAAATTGCCTTGTTAATGGAAATTTCATTTGACAGCACATAATCACCTTCCATTACCCATATCTCATCATCAGCCGCAGCCGCATCCACTGCTGCCTGAATTGTACCATAATCTGCCCACAACGTTGACCCGACCTTGAGAATGGCTGCTTGTGCAGGCATTAAAAAAAGGAAGGTCAACAAGATACTTAAGCAGCATATAATCAATGTTTTTTGCATTGTTATTCTCCGGTAATAAGGAAAGATAAATTAATTTGTGTATTTCATTTTTTAAGCGGCATCCTGACGACAGGTCAGAAAGAACAGTCGATAAACGAAAAAATCTCGGCCAGTCTGGCAAAATCCTGCCCGTCTGCATCATTGAACTGGACACCCGGATTTCCGGCATTTATGCAAGGAGAACCCACCAAAAGTTTATAATCATGGGTTGTCCTGCCTGAAAAAAAGAGGGGCATCCAGAACAGATGTGACAGGGTCAAGGATAATGTTTTCATTATTTATCTCCAAAGTGAAATTAATAATGTCATTTAATCGCAAGAATGATACCAAGACAGAGAGTCTTATCCAAACTGCTTGAAATAATAAGAAATATTAA
>JAAEMC010000291.1 GCA_024225895.1 Desulfobacteraceae bacterium
ATCGACCGTTTTCACGATTATTTGCTGATTATATTCGTAAGGGTGTGTCATGAAAACACCTGAACTTCATTCGAATTTTTTTCTTGCCTGTGTGCAATTGTTATACTGGGTATTTTTCAAGCCGTTTACTTTACGTAACTATACAGAAACGTTGATACCGGATCTTGGTAAAGATTTTTCGTTGTGGAAAGCCCGAAAACTTAACCTGCCCCGATTAAACCGCTTTTTACTGATATCATTTGCTACATTTATTCTATTTCCCTTTTTTGTAGTAGTACCATTGGTTTCGATGTTTCAGTTCTTAATTAGTGTCCATCCATAAATCCAGGATTCTGACATTTTTTCGCGGCAATGAATCCTCTTCACAAATTACATTTCCATATAACTATACTGGCATTTGGAATGTTTCGATAATTTAATCTAAAAATCTAAATTTTAGACGCAACTATCCTGTCAGATCCATAAAGGATCTCGGGAGTCACCGCAACTCCGCTGTATCAGCTATGATTCAGCGGGAGTGAGACGTATTCTGGCCAAAGTTGTTAAATTTGCAGCCACAATGGAAGCCCATACGTAGCTTCTGAAAGATCTAAGCCCTTTCCAGATGCACACTCCCAGACCAAAGGAACGTTTTAACCATGAAATGCCGGATTCTATCCCCGCTCTGAAATTACGCAACCGCTTGTACACTCTTCGACTTCGACACATATCCTTTTCATCCATCCCTCTCTTTTTTGAAAAACAAACATCCTTAATACATCTATCCTTCAGATCATTCAAATTATTCTTTGAAGCAAAGCCTCCATCAAACGAGACTTTAAGCGGAAAGCGAGTATAAATGTCAAACTGTCGATCAACCATTTCTTGAGTCAAAGTTGAATCCGCAGGATTACCTTCCAATATATTACAATCTAAAATAAGGTTTGATTTGCCACCCGTAATACAGATTTTATGCCCGAAATATGTTTCTCGACGATCCTTAATGATAATATCCGTATGTGGCTCAAATATTGAGACTATTTTGTCCGATGCAGCTACAGAGATTCCCTCAAATACACGTTTCTTGGTTTGATCAATTACTTGGTCAGTGAGTTGAATCACGTTTTTCATGTCGACTGCCAATGCTTGAGCTTCAAAGATGTGAGGTCCAAGCTCTTCCAGAGCTTCAACAGCCTTTTCAGCAGAATTTCTTGTTTTAGTCGTCACTTTCAAAAGATCCGTGTATAATGGCTTACGCTGTTTTTTTGTCCTGGCATAGTGAATCGCTGTCATGCGTCGTTTAGCCCTTGTGGTATTGTTGTTATATTGGATGTCAAGCCCAGAAAACGATTCATCAGCAAATTCGAGGTGTCTTGTAAGGACTCGAGTACAGTCCCATAGCAGATCAGAATCATGGGGATCGTGAATATTGGATTCAACGACAGTACAATCGATCCTTACTTCTCGGCCTTTTTCAATTCCTTCTTGTTTTGAGTAAGCGAGAAGAGCCTCGTTGATTTTTTCCCAAGTTTCAGCGGAAAGAGATTTGATATTTGCACACAGAGCTGATTTTTTGAATCCTTTTTGAGCGATACCTATCTGAAGAAAATCTTTGCAAGTATCTGAATCCATCAAGTGGAACTCAAGATCTTCATAAGAATAGCCTTCTTTTTGTTTAACGATCGCTGCTTTGACGACCTGTTCTGCCGTCATACCCTTTGCTCCAGCTTTGGTTTTTGCTGGATGCTTGACCAGATCATTGTAAGCAAGGTCATAGATTTCAGAGTTGCTATCCAGGATATCGGAAATAACTTGGTACTCTTTTGCCTTTATATGATTGGGAGCTGGATTTACCAGTTGCTTTTGTTGTGCGTTTTTCATCCTCATGAATCGCTCCTTTATAGTTCTTAGTCAATATAATCAATATGTTGTAATACATTGCTATATACATCACTAATAAAATTTTTGCAAGGATAAAAGAATAATTTCTTTTAAAAACATGGGCTTGGAATTATGGATGGACACTAATTATGGAAGATGAATTGGAGACTAAGCAAGGAATTGTAAACGAAATTGAATCCAGGCGGAAAAAGAAACGACTGGATAAAGAAATAGTATTAGCAAAACAAAATGGAGTTGAACTACCGAAGCATCTTAGATTTATCAGGAGGTTCACACAAC
>JAAEMC010000292.1 GCA_024225895.1 Desulfobacteraceae bacterium
GACATTAGATTTTAAACTTTGATTATTTTGAAAATTGCCAGTTAGGTCATAAGAAAAAAACCTATATATTGTGGTCACAGCAAGGGTTTTGGTGTTTTGCCCATATAATCTTCTCCAAAAGACCATATGAATTTGGGAAAAGGCCCCAAAACGGTCGAAATCTTATGATCTGTAATTTGGCACAACGTATGACCAGAATTTGGGCAGTCACATCTTATCAACAATAATAAAGTAAGGTGTCCCCCGAATTTTCACCTATACTGCCCATTTGGGGACCGAAAAGGCCTATTTAAGTCTATTTTAGATATCATTTCCAATCATGTTATCAATATTTTCATTTGACTTGGTCCGACCCCAAACCCAAAATTGTTTTATTTCAACACATATTTTTCAACTTCGGTTCTAAACATTAATCTACCACAGTACTGACAAACCTGTGATTGGCCATCAACAATATATTCTCTGTTCCCACAATGCTTAGCACATACGGCATAAGCTATATGAATTTCTTTTGGGAAATTTATTGAATCAACCTCTTGATATTCATTTACCTTATAAGCTTTGAATTTGGGTTTTTCATTTTTTTCCATTTTGATTTTCCATTATGTATTAAGTTAATCTTAGCAAGGTCCCCATCCTAATAAAGCAGCCAGCATGAGAAGAAGTGTCAGCATTGTTTGTATAGCTGGATCGGAAGTATATTGTTGTATTTGTTGTGCAGTCCCACTATCTTGTTGGTCATTATATTCAGAACTTCCAGGAAGTGGATTCCCATCTTTATCCCAACGATTGTCACTTGTTTCGTCGTCCCAATGCCCACCTTGTTCTCCCTGGCCTCTATCAACACCAGCACCATGAGAACGATCATCCCATGTCAACCTTCGTCCTTTTTTACCTTTCCAATATCCTTCAGGACTCCATTTTGGTTTTTTCCCGGCAACATTTCTTGGCGGTTTTGGCCACGCTTTTGTTGGGGGAGTCTTACCAGGTTTTCGTTCTAATCCTAACGGATCCACCCAATTCACCGGATTATTTAAAACAAACCCATAAAGATTCAAGCCACCGGCTTCCTGCAACGGATCTCTTTTCAGCCATCGGCCGACTTTGGGCTGATAAAAACGGTACCCGTAATAGTTCAATCCCGGGCCGGCAAGATACCGTTTGGTGGAGAACATAAACGGCTGGTCCA
>JAAEMC010000293.1 GCA_024225895.1 Desulfobacteraceae bacterium
GGCAGTTCATGGGTTTGATTGCATATTCCTCTTCATCAATAACAGAGGTATACATATTTTCCCGGTAGTTGTCCCAATGGCCGCTTTGTTCCCACAATTGGCGGTTGAGCATGACAGGGGTCTTGGTCTCCACATAACCGGCACTTTTATGTTCTTGGCGCCAATATGCCAAAAGTGCATTCCAGATATCCATGCCTTTGGAATGAAAAAAGGGCATTCCGGCCGCTTCATCATGAAAAGAGTAAAGGTCCAGGCGGGTTCCGAGTTTACGGTGGTCCCGTTTTTTTGCCTCTTCAATCAGGTGAAGGTGCTTGTTGAGTTTCTTTTTGTCAAAAAAGGAGATGCCGTACAGCCTTTGAAGTTGTTCCCTTGTCTGGTCTGCCCGCCAGTAGGCACCGGAGATCTTCATCAGCTTGAATCCTTTGATCATGCCTGTATGGGGGATATGCGGCCCGCGGCACAGATCAACAAAGTTCCCGTTTTGATAGAGGGAAATTTCCTGGTCTTCAAGTTCATTGATCAGCTCGGTCTTGAACAGGTTGTTCTTGAATATATCCAGTGCTTCCTGTTTTGATACCACTTTTCTTGAAAATGTATTTTTGGCTTTAATAATTTTTTTCATCTCTGCTTCAATGGGCGTAAAATCTTCTTCAGAAATGGGATTCATGTCAATGTCGTAATAGAAACCGTCTTCCACAACCGGTCCTATGGTCAGCTTGGCATCTTTGTAGATATTTTGCACGGCCTCGGCCATAACATGGGCAGTGGAGTGGCGCAGGATCTCAAGCCCCTCATCATCATTGACAGTGATAAAATTAATTGAACAGTCTTCTTGAATGGGAAGGCTCAAATCAAGGGCATTGCCGCTTATTTTCATGGCAACACAATTCCTTGAAAATCCTTCGGAAATACTAAGCGCTACATCAAGCCCTGTGGGGAAGTCCTCAAAACTCTTTATACTCTGGTCGGGAAATGTTATGTTGATCATCTTGCATCCTGTTGGTTTTATCGGGTTCAAAATATAAAAGAAAGATTTTAGAAGAATAGGCCTCAACAATCAAGTGAAAAAATGCATAGTTACAAGTTAATCGAGTCTGACAGCGAGTTTGAAATCCTTTGTGGGGAACTTGCGGAACAAAAAATTATCGGAGTGGATCTGGAAGCGGATTCCATGCACTGTTTCAAGGAAAAGGTCTGCCTTATACAAATTGCCTCATCAGCAGGTTCTTATGTAGTGGACCCATTTTGTGTAAAGGTGTTTGACCCTTTTACGCAAATATTGGAAAATCCTGCCATTGTGAAAGTCTTTCATGGCGCGGATTTTGATATCAGAAGCCTTGACAGGGATTTCAATGCACGGGTGTATTCCCTTTTTGATACGGAAATTGCCTGCCGTTTTCTTGGGATGAAAGAAAGGGGCCTTGCTGCACTGTTAAAAAAGTATTTCAACCTTCTGGTGGATAAAAAATTTCAAAAACATGACTGGTCAAAACGGCCCCTGCCAAAAGATATGCTCGCCTATGCCGCCACAGATGTGAATCACCTGATTGAGCTGCACGGGATCATCAAAAAAAGACTTGAAGGCAACAATCGGCTGGCCTGGGCAATGGAAGAATTTGAGCGGCAAACTGAGGTCCGATATGAGAATAATCATTCGCTGCCTCTCTTTAAACGGTTTAAGGGCGCCGGCAAACTTGATAAACGAAGCCTTGCCGTACTGGAAAACCTGTTGTTGGTCCGGATGAAGAGAGCTCAAAAATGGGATTTGCCGGTATTTAAAATTATTTCCAACCAGTCGATTTTAAAAATGGTGGAAACCAGGCCCGATACTATGGCAAAACTGGCCCGGACCAGGGCGTTAAGCCCCAAACAGGTAGACCGGTATGGACAGATGTGTGTTGAGGCTATTCAACAGGCATTGAAACTGGATTCAAAAGATTTGCCAAAGTATCCTAAAAACAATTTGCCCAAAATAAGCCATAAAACCAGGCAGGTTATTAAAAATTTAAAAATCATGCGGGAAACCCAAAGTCGGCACTTAGGCATTGAGCCCGGATTTTTAATCAATAATGGCTTGATCATATCCATTGCCGTTGACAATCCCTCATCAATGGAAGGGCTTGCCAGGGTGCAAAATATATTCAGGTGGCAAATAGAAGCCATTGGCCAAAAGATATTAAACACTTTGGAAGAATGCAGATAAACAAAAGGAATAAAATGGAGTTATCTTTTTCAAAAATGCAGGGCCTGGGCAATGATTTTGTTATGCTGGATGACAGAAATAAACAGATTGAAAAACAGATCCCTTTCTCCGAGCTTGCCAAAATCTTATGTTCAAGACGATTTGGCATCGGAGGGGACGGTATTATCCTTATCCAGGAATCACATGACCATGATATGAAGTTTGCAATTTTTAATTGTGATGGATCCGAGGCCCAGATGTGTGGAAACGGGATGAGATGTTTTGGTAAATATCTCTGGGAAAAAAATATTCTAAAACAAAAAAAGATTCGGGTGGAAACCCGTGCCGGCACAATAATTCCCGAAGTTGTAGTTGATGAGAATGATCTGGTATCTTCTGTTACCGTGGATATGGGAGAGCCCATATTGGAAAGTCAAAAGATTCCCTTTATTTGCGATCATGAAAAAGCGGTTGAAGAACCATTAGAAGTCGGAAACCAGAACTTCAAAGTTACTGCTGTCTCCATGGGCAATCCCCATGCAGTCATTTTTGTTAATGGGTATGAGGGCATTGATCTTGAGAAGATCGGGCCAAAGATAGAGACCCATGAACGGTTTCCGGAAAAGACCAATGTGGAGTTTATAAAGGTGGTCAATGAAAATGAACTGGACATGCGGGTCTGGGAACGGGGAGCCGGTATCACAATGGCTTGCGGCACCGGGGCATGCGCATCTCTTGTGGCAGCTCACATGACGGGAAGATCCGCCAATAAGGCCGTGATACATCTGTCAGGCGGCGATCTTGCCATTGAGTGGAACAAAGAAGATAATCATATCTATAAAACCGGATCGGCTATGATGGTTTTTGAGGGCAGTGTCACTATTTAGCGTCTAATAAGCATTTAAGTTTTTTAGTATAACTGATAACCCCCATGGGGTCATAATTCTTGGATTTTTCATTCATAAAGCCGTGGAAATAATCTGTTTTAACACAGGTGACACGGCTTTTCTTTTTCATGGATAAAATTAGTTCATCCACCTCCATAAGGGCTTATCATAACCGGCCAATCTTTTTTAAAGCCAAGTCTTTTGGCCATTCTTTCCAGAGCTGCTGTCCTTCCGAATATGTCTGAAACAATCATTAAAGCCATTTAATGGTAAATCCTCATTTCACTCAAATTTAGGGTAAAGTTTAATATCCTTTAAAAAACGCAAAAACCACTATGAACAAGACAATGATCATGTAAGAAAACTGATTTTCCGGCTGCTTGTATTTTGCGGAGACAACAAAAAAAATCAGGCCTGCCAGAAGGCCTGCCAGAAATCCAAAAATATGAGCTGAAACATCTGTCTTTTCCCCCTGGCTGAACATGCCCACAAGGGTGGCGCCTGCAGCCAGGGGGAAAAGGCTTTTTATCTTGAAAGCTTTGTCTTTTCGTGTCATTTGAAAAGCGGCAAGCGCACCTGCAGCCCCCATTACAGCTGTGGATGCACCAATGGAAAGATGTGCTGTTTTATAAAAAAGTGCGTTAAGATAATTGCCCGCTGCCCCTGAGATGAGCAATAAAAGAGTGCCGGTGCCATAGCCGGTTAACGTGATTAATGGTGCGCCGAAAATAAGCATACCGCCCATATTGCCGATCAAGTGCTGCCCGTCTGCATGCAGGAAAAGGGCGGTGATGGTTCTAAAGACCTCACCTTGAAGGATATAAAGGGCTGAGGAACCAAATTTGGATATCCATTCCAAATGGAGTCCAAAGTGGATGCCGCCCAAATGGATGGCCCAAAGTATGAGCATGATGGTAACAGCAGTCATGGATTTAAAAGAAGAGACAGGGATTTTTTGAATCTGATTTCTAAAGGATAAGAACCTGTTCTCCCTAAAATAAGTTTCAATGGCGCTCAACGCCTTTGATTTGTCTTCTTCGGTTACCAGAAGTGAAAAGCCGTAATCGGTTTTAACGGATACAGAGTCAATATTCTGGGATTCTAAAATCAGGATCAAGAGGTTGGCTTTTTTCACAGAAAGGTTTTTAAAAATTTCTTCCATCTTTTAATTTTGACGCTTGATCTTTGCTGGCATAGGTTTTAAGGAATATTGACAGATTCTTTTTAAAATTAAGATAATTTATTTTGATAGCTATTACCAGGAGAAAACAAATAATGCATATTATACGGTTTGAAGGGGAAGACAATGAGATTCACTGGGGCTGCGACTATAAAAACAATGAGACAACAATTGTCAGGGGAGATCTGTATAGCCGGATCATTGAAACGGATAAAAGGGTGACGGTAAAAACGCTTTTATCCCCTGTGGCACCGCCGGCTATTATTTGTATCGGGCTTAACTACAGACTTCATGCCAAGGAAACCGATTTGCCCATTCCCGAGTACCCCGTGGTGTTTATGAAAAATCCAGGGGCTGCCACGGCCCACAAAACAGATATCCTTATTCCCAGGTCCTGTGTGGACCCGCCCCAGGTAGATTATGAAGCAGAACTTGGGGTGATAATCGGAAAACCAGCCAAGAATATCAGTTCTGAAGAGGCTTTAGACTATGTGTTCGGGTATACATGTGCCAATGATGTCTCCGCCAGAAGGTGGCAGAAACATGCCGGCGGTAATCAATGGGTCAAGGCAAAAAGTTTTGATACCTTTTGTCCCTTTGGACCCTGGATTGTGACCGCAGATGAGATCAAAGATCCCCAGGATCTTGGCATCCAATGCCTGCTGAACAATGAAATCATGCAGAAAAGCAATACCTCGGATATGATTTTTACCGTGGCCCAGATCATCTCTTACCTTTCCCAGTCTGCCACACTTTTTCCTGGGACGATAATTTTAACCGGCACGCCCAGCGGTGTGGGATTTACAAGGGAACCACCGGTCTTTTTAAAGCCGGGCGATGTTGTGCAAACCAGGATTGAAAAAATAGGTGTGCTGGAGAATGGAGTGAGCCTGGAGGAATAATCCGGTCAAACCCTTTGATAGGCCATCCAAATAAACTTCAGTCCGGGGGCCTTAGATAAGGCCCCCGGACATAAACCCTGAAGTGGTCTTTAAAATGGTTTCAACCGTCAGGGTAGTATAAAAAATGGCATCAGAATATTAATTCGAGCTGGCACTGCAACCGCCGCCGCCAAATCCTTTGTTTTTAAAGGCTCTCTTGCCACCAAATCCTCTGCCTGTCATCATGTGTAATTCCGGTGCTATCTTTTTAGCTTCCAGCATAAAGTCGATGCGTTTGTCACGAATCTGCTTTTCCAGGTCGGCGATCTGATTGGAAATGCCGGAGAGCTTTGCTTTGTCAGGATCAGATGTTTCCATTAACATCCGCATTTCCTGGCGATTCTGAAACATGGCCTGCCTGATTTCATAGGTGTTGTCGATGAATTGCTGTTTCAGAGTCTTAAGTTGTTCACGCTGGGACTCGGAAAGGTCCTGCCAGGCCCCCCGTCCTTTTCCTTGTCCCTGGCAGTCCTCATTATACCCATACCCCATTCCGCGTTGGGACCCTCGATGTCCGCCGCCCCATGCCATTACACTGCCGGAAATCAGGACAACTGCTAAAAAAGAACTGATCAAAATAACTGTTTTTTTCATAATTAAATCTCCTATTAAAAGTTTATGTTAAAATTCGATCATTTTTGTTTTGATCTGCCCATTGAATAGAGCAAGGGGTGTGCCAGGCAGTAACTAAAATAGTCAACAGTCTGTAATTTAAGGATATTTTAAGCGTTTTCTATCAGGCCTGTTGTGTTTTGAATTTTTAAACTGTATACTTTTTACCCGATCCCCTGTATCCAGGTGTAACCAAACTACCCGGTTTGAAGAAGGTGATTTGGCAAAACCCTTGAAGATAGCGGATGGTACTGATTTTGCTTGTTAAAATGGGAGATGATGAATAATTAAAACGGTAAAATAGTATATATGAAAACCAAAAACCAAAAACAGGTGTTGATTTCTCCCTTTGTCATTGCAGGGATTTTATTAATTCTTTTGCCTATTTTTACCCTGATCACCCTGGACCGGATGAAGAGGCATAAGGAACACATTAAAGAAAGGCTCATGGAAAAGGGAGTTTCTTTAATCCGAACCTTTGAAGCCGGTATCCGTACCGGGTCTTTGTATAAAGGATGGGGCGGGAACAGGGTCCAGAACATGTTGATGGAAACTAGCCTCCAGCCGGAAGTGGCCTTTATGATGATTACTTTAAAAAATGGGCGGGTTCTTGCCCATAGCGACCCATCCCAGGTAGGAAAAATAGTTGAGAATATGCCTGATATGTCAAAAGCAGGGCTGCCTGAAAACGGGGTCCAAGGGCAAGGCCAAGGCAGGTTTCCAGTTTTGCATCGAACCGTAGGTAGACAGGATGAAAAACAGGTGTTTGAAGTGTTTAAACGGTTTGTGCCCATCCGCCATCATATGGGGCGAGGCCATAAAATGAAATTCAAGATGGGAATGTTTCATGGCAAAGGCAATAAAGAGATGCTTAAAAACCATGGTATGGATCCTTCAGACTGGTATCAGCCTTATATGAATATCAAGGGAGAAGTTTTGCCCAAGACCGTCGAGCATTATATTTTTGCAGGACTTGCCATGGATAAAAGCATTGCAGCACAAAAACGTCTTTTAATGCAAACCACCGTCAGTGGGATTGTCTTTTTTATTCTTGGCTGTACAGGGATACTGCTTTTATTCGCATTCCAGGCCTATCGGTCCACCCGGGCCTCTTTGTCACAGGTTCAAGCATTTTCAGACAATGTTGTCCAGAATATGCCAGCTGGTCTTGTTACCATGGATACGGGGATGAAAATTTTGGCCGTCAATCGGGTGGCGCAAGATATTCTGGGATCTGAATTAATAGAACCTTTCCCTGAAATGCGGGCGCTTGCCGTGGACATGGAGCGTCAGACAGATCCTGTTTCCCGTGAAATTTGGTTCCGGCCGGATGGCAAAACCGATATCCGGCTGGATATGACTGCATCGCCAATAAAAGATAATGAAGATAGTTTGTCAGGATATTTATTTTTGTTCAGAGATTTGACAAAGATAAAAGATCTTGAAAAACAGCTGGAGACTAACAAACGCCTGGCAGCAATTGGAAAACTCGCCGCAGGCATTGCACATGAAATCCGAAATCCTTTAAGTTCCATCAAGGGCTTTGCCACCTATTTTAAAAACCGGTATGAAGAAAACCGTCAAGACCGGGAAACAGCAACGGTTATGGTCAATGAAGTTGACCGCCTTAACCGTTCGGTTACCCAGCTTTTGGAATTTGCAAAACCCATGCAGGTAACCAAAGCTAAGGTAGACTTAAATGAGGTTGTTTCCCATTCCTTGAAGCTTGTGGCCCAGGATCTTGATAATAAAAAGATCGAAAATCAAATTATTGTCAATGCGAAAGATACTTGGGTTGAAACCGATCAGGACCGGATGAACCAGGTTCTTTTGAACCTGTATCTCAATGCTGTCCAGGCCATGGAAGCCCAGGGCCGGTTGGTGGTGAAATTGTCAGATACTGATGAAGAGGATTTGATAAAATTGATCGTCACAGATACCGGCAACGGCATTGCCCCGGAAGATATGGACCGTATTTTTGATCCTTATTTTACCACGCGCCCGCAAGGAACCGGCCTTGGCCTTGCCATGGTTCACAGGATTATAGAGGCCCTGGACGGCCATATCCATGTGAAAAGTCAAAAAGGCGTGGGTACGTCGTTTATTATTCAATTGCCCAAATTGTTGAAAGGATAATGGTAGCTAACCATGAAAAAAATATTGGTTGTGGATGATGATCTGGCCCATGCCCAGATGCTGAAAACCCTGATGTCTGACTGGGGATACCAGATCTCTTTAGCTGATGACGGGACTACCGGTGTAAAGATGGTGAAAAATGAGTCCTTTGATATTGTGCTCATGGA
>JAAEMC010000294.1 GCA_024225895.1 Desulfobacteraceae bacterium
CTTGCACTAAAACAAAATCGAACATTATTCAAAGGTCTCAATACAAAAACATAGCTCCGCACCTTTGCCTACAAACCAGATGGAAAAATCTGCTTTTTAGAAAAATGTAAACAGTGTTTCTGGTGTAATAACTATCATGTCATTGGTTTTTTGCAATGGGATTTTTGTTAAAAAATGTTAAGGACCTGGTTTTTAAAAATGATTTGTTTTGTTCATTAAAAGACACTGGTATTGTCTTTATAGGAAGGCGGCAGATAGATCTTGGATTACCATTTTTTACTGCTGTTAAATTCGTTAATTTAAAAAAAATTTTTTTAAAATTGATGCATCTAATATAAATCAAACGTATATGAACCAATGGCTGGTGTGTTAAGAAATTGACGCCTTTTGTAATCAATCAATTTTAAGATGAATATTATGCGCGGTCAATGTGTTGTTTACTGCATCTTGTAATTCACCAAAACTGACATTGGATACAAATTTGTCTCCACTGGTGGAGATTGTAATTCCATTAATATTCTTTTTGGTCAATTTCATTAAAACACCAAGTCCAAATGTTTTTTTCATTTTAAAGTTTTCGTTTTCATTGCTCATTGTTTAATTCTCCCTAAACCAACTCCTGTTTTGTTCCTTTTTTCAGGAGTTCTTATGTGTGTTATCGACATCGAATTTTATAAATTTAGATAAGCAATTTTTGTACCAAAGAATAAAAATATTTTGATGATTTTAGGATGAAGTGACAGGAATCCGAACTATAAACTTGGTACCCCGGCCTAACTCGCTTTCAACCATAATTCTACCGTTATGTTGATCAATAATATGCTTGCAAATAGCAAGACCCAGCCCGCTGCCGCCGTCTTTTCTGGACCGGGCTTTATCCACGCGAAAGAACCTTTTAAAAATATGAGGCAGCGCATCCAGGGGAATACCGATACCAGTGTCTGATACCGATACAACAGCATTCCCGTGAACTTGGGTAAGCTCAACCGATATTTTTCCGCCTTCAGGTGTATACCGGATGGCATTGGTCAACAGATTTAAAAAAAGGTTGCGCAAGGCTTTGACATCCCCATTAATCTTAATATCCTCATGGGATTTAAAGCCCATTGACAATTTTTTTTCGCTGCAAAGGATTCGAATATCATCACATATTGCGGCCAAAACTTCATTTAAATTGATCTTGTCAAGCCTGAGGCTTGTTTTCCCAAAATCAGCTCTGGCCAGGGTCAGGAGTTGTTTGAGAATGTATTCCATGTGATCGGCTTCATGGGTGATCACTTCAATGCAATCTTTATATGATTTTAGGTCCCTGTTTTTTTGAAGAGCAAGGGTGGCTTCCGCTTTAATTACTGCCAAAGGTGCCCTTAATTCATGGGATGCATCACCGGTCAGCTCCTTTTGTCTGAGAAATGCTTTTTCCAGTCGTTCTATCATCCGGTTTAATGTAGCGGCTAACTGACCCAGTTCATCTTCTGACGTTATATTTATTCGCCTGCTCAGATCTGTTTCTTCAATCTTTCGGGCTGTGCGGGTGATCTGATCAACCGGTATTAACGCACGGTTCAATAAAAAAAGACCTCCAACTCCTGCCAGTGAAAGGGTTAACGGTAAGGCGATCAAAAGAATATAAAGATAATTATCCAATACATTTTCAAGTTCATCAACTGACCTACCGACAACCAGTACGGCTTTTGGGATTTCAATGAATGTATCAGATGGGATCAAATTTTGTACAGCTGGCGGGGCCGGGGGCGGTTCAGGTAAATTCTGTCCGCTTTCGCTGTGATACTTATTTGGTGGTGCAAATTGAAGTCTTGAGCCATCATCCTGTCTCGGCCTCTGGTCCTGAATAGGTGGCGGAGGTGGTGGATTCTGTCTGTGGAAATCATTTTTTGGACGATTATCCCCTGTATGGCCCCCGGGTTGATCTTGTCTTGGGGGCGGAGGTGGCGGATTTTGTTCCCTGAATTCTTGACGCGGCAGTCGATTGTCTGGCTGGAACCTTGGGTTATCACCTGTTGTCGGTTCTTGTGTCTCTCTTGGGGGGGCGGATATAGGCTGCTGCCTGTTATCAAACATATTTAGGTTGATGTTCGGATTTTGCGGGATATAGACCATTGCAAACAGTCTGACATGCCCATGGGATGATGTCTGAAGATCATGAAATCCCCTGCGTTTTGCAAAAATGGAATCAACCCATGCCGAATCTATCGGAATTTTGTTATTCCCATGGGAAATATCAATGAGTTTGCCGCTGTTATAAAAGAAAAATGAGAGCAGTTCTCCGGGTTCCTCTTCAAAAGTGCCGCTGGCAACAATAGATATGACATCCTGAAATTGACAGATTTGAAGCGCCCTTTGTTCAAGGGTGTTGTCCATATTTTTAAACAGTTTTTTGGACAAAGTATAGTAAATGCCGAAACCCAGAAAAACCAGGATTAGGCCAAGAATGGCAAGGTACCAGAGCGTAAACCGAAATTTGATGCTTTTAATAAAGTTCATAAAGCGTTTATACGGTATCCGGCTCCCCTGATGGTTGTGATTATTTTTTTACCGGATACAGGATCAATTTTTTGTCGGATTTTACGGATATAAACATCCACGATATTGGATATACTGTCAAAATCATAATCCCATGCATGCTGCTCGATCATTGTCCTTGTTACAACGGCATTGGGATGACGCATTAAAAATTCTAATATTGCAAACTCTTTTGAGGTTAAGTTGACCAATTTTTCTTTGAATTTCACCTCCATGGTGACAGGATCCAGAACAAGATCGCCAACTTTGAGAAAAACGGGTTTGGAAACGCTGTCCCGCCGGAGTAGTGCCCTTATCCGTGCTAAAAGTTCGGGAAAGGCAAAAGGCTTGATCAGATAATCATCCGCACCGGTATCTAAGCCTTTTACCCGGTCTTCTACCGTGTCTTTTGCCGTGAGCATTAAAATCGGTGTGGCAAAATTTTTGGACCGCAATATCCTGCAGACCTCAAATCCGTCCTTTTCAGGCATCATTATATCAAGAACGATCAGGTCATAGGGAGTCACTTCAGCATAATAGACCGCATCCTCGCCGTCATGGACGCAATCCACGGCATATGAACTTTCCTCAAGACCTCGTTTTACTGTCTCACACAGATGTGTATCATCATCTGCAACAAGAATTCTCATTTTTACCATCATTCCCTGATTATAATTGTTAAAAATGAAATGAATATGAACAGTAAAAATTATTTTTATCTGATGTTCATTTTCTTTTTTATAATGGCTGCCATGATCAGGTTAATCAACTAAAAATAATACAACAAAGAAGGTTTTTTATGAAAAAAAAGAAATGATCCGGATATTTAAAGATAATTCATTTGGATAAAGTTTCGTCCAATAACATGCAATCGGAAGTATCCCGTTTTTTGTAAGAAAATTTCAGGATGGATTTTGTCTATAATGATTAACAGACCTTAAAGAAGTGTTTAGCCTCTTTAATTTTTAAAATAAATCAGGATAAAGTTTTATTGCACAGTCAGGACAGATACCATGCGTAAATTCAGCCTCAGAGTGCTCCCTGATGTAAGATTCCATATGATTCCAAGATCCTTTATCATCTCGTATTTTTTTACACGCAGAGCATATTGGTAATATGCCGCTTAACACTTTGACCTGATCGAGAGCTTTCTTTAATTCTAAATTTTTGGTTTGAAGCTGCTTTCTCAACCTCTCGATTGTCAAGTGGGTTTTGATTCTGGCAAGTACTTCTTCTTGTTGAAACGGTTTGGTGACATAGTCCACTGCTCCTAATTCAAATCCCTTGACCTTGTTGATAGTATCAGAAAGTGCGGTTATAAAGATCACGGGTATCTTTTTGTACTCATTGACCTCCTTTACGCGGCGGCACGCCTCAAAGCCGTCCATGTCCGGCATGCATACGTCTAAAAGAATCATATCCGGAATCACTCGCTCCAGCCGTTCCAACATTTCGTTGCCGCTCTGGGCCACCATCAATCTAAAGCCGAAGTCTTCGAGATACGTTAAAAGTATATCCAGGTTTACAATTTTATCATCAACAATTAAAATTGTGGTTTGCTTGATTTTTTCTTTATTCATTCTTTTCTCCTGGTAAAAAAG
>JAAEMC010000295.1 GCA_024225895.1 Desulfobacteraceae bacterium
TCAGGTTCCATAGCCGCGGTTGCCGCTGCACAACTGCCTTACATAAAAACCTTTACCTGCGGATTTGACCTTCACTCTGCTTCTGAATTAGAAATGCTCTTTGATGAACGCCAAAAATCCGAGTTCATGTCTTATCTGTTTAAGACAGAGCATTACGAAATGGTCCTCAAAGCCGGCGATATGGAACGGATTCTTCCTGAATTTGCCTGGCACCTGGAGGAACCAAGGGTAGGCCAGAGTTATCCCAACTACTATGTTTCCCAGTTGGCCAGTAAATTTGTAAAAGTAATACTGGCCGGAACAGGAGGAGATGAACTGTTTGGGGGGTACCCTTGGCGCTATTACCGTGCCATGATTAATAATGATTTTGAAGATTATATTGACAAATATTATTTATTCTGGCAACGCCTTATTCCCAACAGGCTCGTAAAAGATGTATTCAAACCGATATGGGATCAGGTAAAACATATTTGGACCAGGGACATTTTTGAATCCGTATTTATACAGCCCCCGAACAAAATCAATACCCCGGCGGAGTATATTAATCATTCTCTCTATTTTGAGGCCAGAACCTTTCTGCACGGATTACTTATTGTTGAGGACAAGTTAAGCATGGCCCATAGCCTGGAAACCAGGATTCCTTTTCTAGACAATGACCTGGTTGACTTTGCTCAAAAAGTTCCTGTTAATCTTAAACTCAATAACCTTGCAGAAATCATCCGTATGAACGAAAATGAATCTGGACCTAAATCTTTAAAATTTATGCAAAAAACAAATGAAGGCAAAGTGATTCTCCGGGAGGTCATGAAAAAATATATTCCCCAGACCATTACAAAGGCTGTCAAACAGGGCTTTTCAGCGCCGGATGCATCCTGGTTTAAAGGGGACAGCATAAATTATGTAAAGGAAATATTATTCAATGATCATGCTTGTATTTTTGAGTTTATGGATAAAAAAGCTGTTCAGAGTTTGGTAAATGAACATTTGCAGGGAAAAACAAACCGCAGGCTTTTTATCTGGTCTTTACTGAATTTTGAAAGCTGGCTAAAGAAATTTTACAAAAATGATTAGAGTGTAACCAAAATTATGCAGTTGGGAATGAAACCCTAAGGGTTTTGAAAACCCTTAGGGTTTAATGTGATCAATTTTGGTTACACTCAAATGATTATTGATTCTCTCACTCTGTAGAGA
>JAAEMC010000296.1 GCA_024225895.1 Desulfobacteraceae bacterium
CAGTTCTTGTGTTAATTGGTTACCCGCCATCTGTAACCGGTTATCAAACCCAAGCCCTGCCACCTGTGTTGCCGCGTCATTGACAACACCAAAATCAGTATCGAAAATATTGTTTTCTTCATTTTTAAAATACCTGCTACCAATTCCTTTATTATTTGCAAACTCTTTTCTCAGAATCCTTTTTTGGGAAATATCAAATTTATTATCCTTAGATATTAGTCTGGTCAAAATCAAATTTTATATCAGCAGGCACGAAAATTTCCAGTGTTCAGTTTAAAGTCCAATCCCGGGCTGCCGGCGGCAGGCAGCCAAGAGGTATCTGCCCTTCCCATACCTGAAAACTGCTCCGGGATAAGTTCTATTGCTGCCCGAATAAAAACAATTGACAGGATGAAGCCCCGATTCTACATAAGATATTTAGATAGGATGCTATTTTTCCCATAAGCTCTAAACCTGGAAAAAAAATTCTCTATTATGTCCAAGATGATTGCATTTTGCGGACTGGTTTGTTCTGAGTGCTAAAAAATGCTTTAAGGCATTGTACAAATTAACCTTAATTTATTACAATTATGGTGTTTTGGGCAAACCGCCCTTTAGAGGCCACAAAAGGAGAGACGAATGGACTACGTAATACGGACCATGCAGCGGAATGAGATTGATATGGCTATTGAATGGGCAGCACAAGAAGGCTGGAATCCAGGACTTGGAGATGCCAATGCCTTTTATGCAGCCGATCCAAATGGATTTTTCATTGGACTCCTCAAGGGAGAGCCTGTTGCCACCCTCTCTGCCGTGAAATACGGAGACAATTTTGGTTTTATAGGGTTTTATATTGTAAAGCCTGAATTCAGGGCCAAAGGTTTGGGTATCCGCATCTGGAATACAGGTATGGATTATCTTAATGGGCGGAATATTGGACTTGACGGTGTTATAGAGCAGCAAAACAACTATAAACAATCAGGATTTAGCCTTGCCTATTCCAATATCCGTTTTGAGGGGATCACGC
>JAAEMC010000297.1 GCA_024225895.1 Desulfobacteraceae bacterium
ATAGATTTATTCACTATTCAAGACCCGGCCCCATAAATCTACGGTTCATGGTGTGGAATATAGATATAACCCTGTTGATGAATAAACCATGATGGTAAATAAACCGGGAATAAATCTCGATGGTGAGTAAAAAATGTCCATGTCCGTTTTCTGCCGGAATGTTGTGAAATACTGATGTAAATATAAATCAGCAGTATGCTCTATATTTACTCCCGGTAACGGGAAGATGATAAAACTTTGCAAGAGGAATAAACCATGGAAAATTCCCGACACACGCTGATAAAAGCAATGCAATCCAAGGACCCGGCATTTGACGGGCGTTTTTTTATCGGGGTCAAAACCACAGGGATCTACTGTCGGCCTGTGTGTCCGGCCAGAACACCCAAACCGGAGAATGTAGATTTTTATAAAAGCGCATCTGCTGCTGCACATGCCGGTTTCCGGCCCTGCCTGAGATGCCGGCCTGAATGTACACCGGGTAATGCTGCTTGGATGGGTACGTCATCATCGGTTTCCCGGGCCTTGAAACTGATCACCTCTACCATCCATCAGGATTTGAGCATCAAAGATCTGTCCCTTCAGCTTGGAATGTCGGACCGACACCTGCGAAGGTTATTCTCACAGCATTTGGGCGCTTCCCCCATGTCCGTGATTAAGACTGTCAGGCTTCATTTCGCACTTCGCCTGATCCGGGATTCAAGCCTCAGCATGGCGGACACCGCTTTTGCATCCGGATTTAAAAGCATTCGAAGTTTTAATGACACCTTTAAAAAACGGTATGGAAAATCCCCTTTGGCATTGAGGAAAAACAGACAGACTCAAAAAGAGGCGCATTTCACCATTCATCTGTTTTATCACAAACCTTTCCACTGGGATAAAATATATAAATTTCTTTCATTTCGCAGGATTCCCGGGGTTGAATCCTGTGAAAACGGGAAATACAAAAGGACAATTAAAGTGGGGGATCAAACCGGCATGTTTGAAGTACGGCACCTGCCGGATAAACAGGCCCTGGAGTTGAAAATCCATTTTATTGATCACACAAAACTTTTATTGATAACTGAAAAGGTAAAATCGTTATTTGATCTCAATGCACCGGCCTGTGACATAGACGATTACCTGTTAAACAAGAGTGGGCTAAAAAAATACACAGGAATGCTGTCAGGCATCAGGGTGCCGGGATCATGGGATTTTTTTGAACTGGCAATGCGTGCTGTGATCGGGCAGCAGATCTCGGTCAAGGGAGCCACTACTATCCTGGGAAGAATTGCTGATCAACTAGGGGAAAAGGTCCGGGGTTTCAATGGATTGACCCGTGCTTTCCCGTCTGCAGATCAATTGTGTGATGCAGACCTGACCGGTATCGGGCTCACCCGATCCCGCATGGACACTATCCTGAGCCTGGCCAATTGCATACGGGAAGGAAAACTGGATACAAGTCCGTATGCTGATCCGGGTCAGTTGAAAAAAGATCTTCTTGTCATCAAGGGCATCGGTAACTGGACTGCACAGTACATTATCATGCGAACTGTCAAATATCCAGATGCCTTTCCCGAAGCTGATCTTGGACTTTTAAAGGCGGTTTCCCTGGGGACTTCGTCTTCTGATAAAAAACAATTAAAGCACTTGTCTGAATCATGGAAACCCTGGCGATCATATGCTGCCATGTATCTGTGGAGTACATTGTAATTTTAATAGAGTTGTTGTCCTAACAGGATTTTTGGTTAAGGGTAAAATGAAATTTTTGATGAAAATACAGTAAGGATAAAGGAAGGAATATTCCAATGAAATACAGATATATTACATCACAAGCAGGGCTGCTGATGCTGACGGGAAGCCATAAGCTGGAGCGGATATATTTTCCAAAGAACGGAGAAAAAAAAGTGCCTAACAGCAACTGGGTAGAAGATAACACCATGTTTTCAAAAGCCGTTGCCCAGCTTAACGACTATTTTAACGGTGGATTAAAAGCTTTTGATCTGGAATCTGAAATTGATATACAGGGCACGTATTTTCAAAGACAGGTCTGGCAGGAATTAGTAAAAATCCCCTATGGCACCACCACAACCTATGGGGAGATTGCAACGCGCATCGATAATCCCAACGCATCACGGGCTGTGGGATTTGCCAATGGGAAAAATATGTTACCCATCATTATCCCCTGCCACCGGGTGATAGGGAAAAACGGTAGTTTAACCGGCTTTGCAGGAGGGCTGAATATTAAGCAGATCCTCCTGGAACTTGAAAGTTCCGATTAAAAAAAAACGCCGGGCTGGATCGGGGAATCTCCCTGATCCCATGATAATTATCAAAAAGCGGAAAGCGGCAAAAGCGGAAAAGCGGGGTCAAACCAAGCTATTTCCCCAAAATAATTGAGAATAGTCTCAACAAGCACTCCTTTTGGGGGGCTATCTGAATCAGTGCTCTACTCTACCCGGAATTACAAGTTTTATCAGATAATGGTAGTTTTTCCTTCGAAAATAGGGGAAATGCCGCTAATTCAAAGGTCTTCTGAAGATAATGCCAATTTGATTTTTAATAGGGAACATGCGGATCTGCGTGTTATTAAATTTAAAAATGGAAATAGCTGTTGAGTTAGTTTAATAGTATCATGGCAATGGAGATATATAAAAATGTTGTTGTTCGTATGCTAATTGAACAGGAATATTGGGAGAATGTGTTAGTGTGATACCACGATTTACAAGATTGATCCCATTTGTCTTTGTGTTCTTGTGGAGTACAGGATTTATAGCTGCTAAGTATGCACTGGTTTATATTGAACCATTCACATTGCTATTGGTTCGGATGCTTCTGACCTTATGTATTCTGTTTGCCTGGGCTTTTTTTCGCGCAAAACAATGGCCTTCAATGAACCAGGTGAAGCATCAAATGGTTGTGGGTGTGTTAATTCATGGTACGTATTTAGGCGGTGTATTCGCGGCTATTAAATTGGGGTTGCCAGCTGGTACTACTGCGATCATTGTTGGGATTCAACCTGTTTTGACTGCATTGATAAGTGTATATTGGTTTCAACAAAAGCTATCCAAACGACAGTATTTAGGATTTGTCTGTGGGCTATTGGGAGTGGTGGGCACGATTGGGTTAACCCAAGGTTTTTCTGATTTTACATTTGCACCTGCCTCTGTCGCATGTTCGATGGCAGCTTTATTGGGTATCACCCTGGGTAGCCTCTATCAAAAAAAACATGGTGCAAATGTTGATTTACTTGCCGGGACAGTGTGGCAATATGTGGGGTGTTGCATCATTATGGCGATTTTATCATTTAGTTTTGAATCGCAGAGGATAGACTGGTCATTTACCCTGATTGCTGCGCTGACCTGGTTGATATTTGCACTTTCGATTGTAGCGATATTACTTTTGATGTATTTAATTCGTGAAGGTGAAGTTTCTAAGGTAGCGAGTTATTTTTATCTGGTGCCGGTTGTAGCGAGTATCTTGGCCTGGTGGCTGTTTGATGAAATTCTTAGTCTGCCTGCGTTAGTGGCCATGGGTGTAACTGTTTTTGGTGTGTATTTAGTGATAGCAAAAGAAGAATCAGCCAAAGAGTAGAATGTGAGACATGCAAAATGTCACTTAATTCAGGTTATCTGGATTATTTTAGCATCAAAATGGATGGAATAGATAAATAAGAGTTCTTTAAATTTTGGTTATATAGCGCTTTTTAAGACCCAAAACGTTCAGATAGCCGTGGTTTAAAGGCGAATTTTTAACATATAAGCAACAATATTAGATGGTTGTTGTGGTTTGACCCTAAAGTAAAAGTATTGCTTAATTTTTAAAGGACTTTTACCTGATTATATGATCAGGATGATGTAAGGGGGCAAATTCCAGGGACCTC
>JAAEMC010000298.1 GCA_024225895.1 Desulfobacteraceae bacterium
AGGGGTCAAATCTCTATTTGAGCTTTGTTCTTAGTGAATGAGCTTTTGTTTTCAACCTTTACATCTTCACCCACCAACCTGTCATTCAAACTGCAAGCAAGATAATGATTGATCTTATTTCCTGTTCTGGTTTGAACATGTCATTATCTTTTTAACTTCCTTTGCGATCTGGAATTCTTCATTTGTGGGAACCACCCACACCTCAACATTGCTGGCCGGGGAATGCAGCGAGAAGGGTTTGGGTTGTTTTGACAGATTTTTTTTTGTGTCTATTCGGATACCAAGGTTTGACAGCTTGTTACAGATTTTAGCCCGTACGAGGCCATCATTTTCACCAACCCCTGCACTGAAAACAATGGCATCGACTTTACCAAGGGCGGCGGCATATGCCCCGATATATTTTTTTATCTGATAGCAGAACATATCAACTGCCAGGGCAGCATTGGGATCACCTTTTTGCGACGCGTCATGGATATCTCGCATGTCGTTCATGCCGCAGATGCCCTTGAGTCCACTTTTTTTGTTTAAAACCCTATCCAGTTCCTTGATGTCCATGCCGGTCTGTTCCAAAAGATACCCGATGATTGCCGGGTCAATATCTCCGGCCCGGGTCCCCATCATCACACCGGCCAAAGGAGTCATACCCATGGAGGTATCGATGCATTTTCCCTTTTCAACTGCGCTGATGGAGCAGCCGTTCCCCAGGTGGATGGTGATCAGGTTTACAGTTTCAATATCTTTTTTGAGCAGTTGTGCCGCCTGGTGTGAAATATACTTATGAGATGTGCCATGGAATCCATATTTGCGCACCTTAAATTTAGTATAAAATTCATATGGCAGGGCATACAGAAAAGCTTTTGGGGGCATTGTCTGGTGAAACTCGGTATCAAATATTGCGATATTGGGAATACCGGGGAGAAGCTCTTCGCTGACCTCAATCCCAATCAGATTAGGGGGATTGTGCAGAGGAGCCAGCGGATTGTTGCTTCTGATCGCCTTTTTCACGGTATCATCAATAAAAGTGGCGGATCCGAAAGCTTCTCCACCCTGGACCACGCGATGGCCGACAGCATCAATTTGTGAGATGTCGTTGATCACGCCATGCTTGGGATCGACGATCATGCTTATGGCAAGGTGCATTGCAAGCTTGTGATTTTTTATTTCCTGCTTTTGAACAATCTTTTCTTCTCGTTCTCTGATTGAGATCGTATGGGTTAAGACCCCCTTTTTTTCCCCGATGCGTTCAAGAACCCCGCCTGCCATTACACGGGTGTCTTCCATATTGAAAAGCTGATACTTAAGTGAAGAACTGCCTGCATTAATGACCAATATTTTCATGATTTTAATTTACCGGCTTGAGGATGTTTTGAGAAAATTTTATAAGTTTTCCTCTCTTTAATTCATCTTATAAAATTGTTTTATAAAACCTTCCTGGAATTCAAAGGACCAGTGGACTTCTTTTAATATTTTGGTAGCCTCATTTGAGTCCCCTGCTTTTAACTGGTTGATAAATTGCTGATGTTCTTTACAATTTCTCATTTCCCATTCAGCAATATAATTTTGTCTTGGGAAATCATATAGACGGTGTTTTATGGGGCGTATAAATTTTTTAAGCAGATCGTTGCCTGAAATGTTTATGTAAATATCGTGAAATTGAAGATTGGTATTAAAAAGCTGTTTGAAATCATTCTTTTCAATATCGACAATCATCTGCGTATTAAGTCTTTCAAGTTCCTGAATATGCGATGGAGTGATTTTTTCAAAGCAATCTATAACAATGCAAGCCTCTACCATTCCAATGGCATCATATGCATTTTTTACATCTTCAGGCGACAGCATGTTCACGCATACCCCCCTGCGGGGTAAAATAGTGACAAATCCCTCAACTTCCAAATGGATCAGAGCATCCCTGAGAGGAGTTTTGCTGATTCCCAACTGGCCGGCAATCTTCCCGATATTGATGGTTGAACCGGGAATAAGCTCTCCTATGGCCATCTGCTTTCGCAGATAATCATAGACCTGCTCTCTGAGGGATATTATGTTGAATTGATCATCCATTGTTAAAAATCCTTATCCGTACTTGAAAACCTTTATACTTTCCTGCCTGAGCGCACCATAGTTCAGTAAATCATTGAGAAATTCAAGTCAAGAAGCAGAAAAGTATAAAGTATATTCCATAAATCCTATAGGAATTGCTCAACCGGAGTGTAATCAAGATCAAATGCTTCAGCAACTGCCTTGTAAACAACCTGGCCTTTGATCACATTGGCGCCAAGCTTGATTTCCTTGTTATCTATCATCGCCTTTTGCCATCCTTTGTTGGCAATTTCAATGGCATAAGGGAGTGTTGCATTTGTCAGGGCCCTGGTAGAAGTCATGGCAACTGCACCCGGCATGTTGGCAACACAATAGTGAAGCACACCTTCAACAGAATACACAGGATCAGCATGGGTGGTTGCTTTGGAAGTTTCAAAGCAGCCGCCCTGGTCAATGGCCACATCCACCACAACAGAGCCTTTTTTCATGGTTTTCAACATTTCACGGGTCAACAGTTTCGGCGCTTTTGCACCTGCCACTAAAACCGCACCGATCACAACATCGGCCTGGGCAGCAAGTTCAGCAAGTACAGCAGTGTTGGACATAACAGGGAAACAATTCGCGGGCATGACATCGTCAAGATAGGCCAACCTTTCCAAATTGGTGTCCAAAATATAAACTTTTGCACCAAGACCGCAGGCCATTTTAGCTGCATTGATGCCAACCACTCCACCGCCGATAACGACCACTGTAGCCGGTTCAACACCGGTCACACCGCCCATGAGCACACCCATTCCGCCTTGGGGCATTTCCAGGTATTTAGCAGCTTCCTGGGTTGCCATACGGCCGGCCACTTCACTCATGGGGACCAGCAAGGGAAGAGAACCATTATCTTTTTCAATGGTTTCATAGGCAATATCAATAGAGTTGCTCTTGATCAGGGCATGGGTCTGCTGTTCATCTGCTGCCAGATGAAGATAGGTGAAGATGATCTGGTCTTCGCGGATCATGCCATACTCGGAAGGCTGTGGTTCCTTTACATGCATAACCATATCACATTTTTCATAGATTTCAGCAGGTGTATCCACAATGGCCGCTCCGGCAGCTATATATTCGGCATCTGGAAAACCTGCTCCTGTACCGGCATCTTTTTCAACAAGCACATCATGTCCGTTCTGTTTCATGGCAACGACACCGGCTGGTGTCATACAGACTCTTTTTTCCATTACTTTGATTTCTTTTAAGATCCCAACTAGCATGTCATTCTCCTTTATTTTTCACATACCTGTTTGTGGTTAGTTAAACGTCTTCTGGATACCGGTTTCCACAGCGGCGACAATTGTATCCACCTGTTCTTTGGTGATGACCAGACTGGGGGCAAAATTCATGGTATTGTTCAGGCCGTGAAAACTTGAGTTGGTTCTTCCTACTATCACGTTCTCAGCCAGCACATTCCCCACGAGTGTTGCCATCTGGCCTTCGGTAACCGGTTCTTTGGTCTTTTTGTCCAGTACAAATTCAATGCCGGCAAACAGGCCCTGGCCTCTAACATCTCCGACAACTTTGTATTCTTTCAGGGTATTAAGCTTTTCAAGCAGGTAGGCGCCAACTTCGGTACTATTGTCCAGCAGATTTTCATCCTCGATAATCCGGGTGCTTTCAAGAGCGGCTGTCATGGCGGAAGTGCAGCCGCCGTAGGTTGAAATATCCCTGAAGTAATTTAAGCGGGTATCAGGATCACTTGGGTCGCAAAGAAAAACATCATAGATTTTTTGTTTTACCACTGTGGCAGATAATGCTTCATAGGAACTTGCAAGTCCTTTGGCCATGGTGATAATGTCTGGATCCACATCATAGTGCTCATGCCCCCAGAATGTTCCGGTTCGGCCGAAACCGCAGACAACTTCATCCATAATCATCCAGATATCATATTTTTTACAAATTTCCTGGAGCAGGGGATAGTATTCCTTGACCGGTTTTAAGATGCCGCCGCCGGCTGTGATGGGTTCCACAATCATGCCGCCGATGGTTTCAGCTCCCTCTTTGAGGATGATATCTTCTACTTTTCTGGCACATTCGATATCGCATTTCCCGTATTCTTTTTCATAAGGGCATCGGTAACAGGTGCAATGGGGAAATTCAATAAATCCATCAAGAAATGGACCAAAATCATGTTTTCTCTGCGCCTGCCCGCTAGCACTCATGGCACCGAAGGTGGTGCCGTGGTAATCTCTGTCCCTGTACAGAATTTTGTATTTACCTTTTCTGGCAGGATCAATACGAGATGCCTGGCGTACGATTTTAAACGCTTTTTCATTAGCTTCGGAACCGGAGTTGGAGAAATATACCTTGCCGTGGTTGGGCAGCTTTTCCAAAAGTTTTTTAGCAAATTTAATGGACGGTATATTACCGAATACACCGGCAAAGTAAGGCATTTTTTTGAGCTGGTTACATACGGCTTCAGCTATGGAATCCCGGCCGTAGCCAACCATAACGCTCCACACCCCCCCTGAGGTGGCATCAAGGTATTCCCTGCCGTGAATATCTTTGACCATAAGGCCTTTGCCCTCGACAATGATCATCTGTTCATTGGTTTCGAAAATTTTATGCGGCTTAAGGTGATGCCAAAGGGCATCTTTATCACCGGCTACCATATCCTCTACATCATAGTCTAGCCAATCAAAGCTATCAGTCATAGGTCACACCTCGTAATTTAACTTTTATTAATTTATAGCAATTCCTAAAAATATACTTATCGATACGTTATTCTGCGATAATCACCGGTCCCATAGCAAATGTATCTCTTATATATTGTTAGCTTCAATCAGGTGTTACACACCTTTCTGGGGTTTCATATCAGCCATGTCTATACCGGCTACAGCCACAGGGTTTTTCATGGCATCACGCCGGAAGGGTTCACCAAGTTCCATGTTGGTCATTACTTCTATAAAAGTAGTCTTTTTTTCTTCCATTTGCGCTTTGATGGCGGCAGCAAGCTTTGTGTTCAGATCGTCCATGGAGGTTGCCTGTACACCTATAGTACCACATGCCTGTGCAATCTTGGCGTAATTTACATTTCGATCAAGCTCTGTGCCTACAAAGTTATCGTCAAACCATAGAGTGGTATTGCGTTTTTCTGCACCCCAGTGATAATTACGAAAGATGATCATAGTAATGGCCGGCCATTCTTCCCGCCCGCATGCCGTCATTTCATTCATGGAGATACCGAATGCTCCGTCACCGGCGAACCCGACAACCGGTACATCAGGCTGGGCAATCTTGGCACCTAAAATGGCAGGAAAGCCATAGCCGCACGGTCCGAACATTCCAGGCGCAAGGTATTTACGACCTTGCTCAAAACTCGGGTAAGCAGCACCGATGGCACAGGAGTTTCCGATGTCTGAAGAAATAATGACATTTTCGGGAAGTGCATCTTTAATGGCACGCCATGCCATGCGGGAAGTAATTTTTTCAGGATCCTGTTTCCGGGCTCTTTCATTCCAGGTTGTTCCGGGATCATCGGCTTCGTGGTCCATTGTAGCCAGTTCTTCGGCCCAGTTGGCTTTGATGGTTTCAACAACTTCTCTTCTGGAATCACGGTCCGCATCACCGGCGGTTTCTGACAGCTGAGCCAGGATACTGTTGGCAACTTTTTTTGCATCGCCCACAATACCCACAGTAACAGATTTGCTCAGACCGATACGGTCAGGATTGATGTCAACCTGGATGATGGCTGCATCAGTGGGCCAGTAATCAATGCCGTAACTGGGTAAAGTGGAAAAAGGATTCAAACGGGTTCCCAGAGCCAGAACAACATCTGCCTTGGCAATCAGTTCCATTCCTGCTTTAGACCCGTTATAACCCAGAGTACCTGTATATAGAGGATGACTACCGGGGAAAGCATCATTATGCTGATAGCCGCAGCAAACAGGAGCATAAAGACGCTCTGCCAGAACCATTGACTCTTTGATTGCGCCGCCGATAACAACGCCGCCGCCGTTAAGAATGACAGGGAATTTTGCATTGGAAAGAAGTTCGGCTGCTTTTGCCACGGCTTTTTCTCCACCGGCAGGCAGTTCGAATTCAACAACAGCAGGCAATTCAATGTCAATGACCTGAGTCCAGAAGTCCCGCGGGAGATTGATTTGTGCAGGGGCGGAAGCGCGTTTGGCCTGAAGAATTACCCTGTTAAGCACTTCGGCAACTCGGGAAGGATGAAGAACTTCTTCCTGATAAGCCACCATATCTTCAAAAATGGCCATCTGAGGGACTTCCTGGAATCCGCCCTGTCCCATTGTCATGTTGGCGGCCTGACAAGTCACGAGAAGTAATGGTGTGTGGTTCCAATAGGCAGTCTTAACAGGTGTCACAAAATTGGTGATACCTGGGCCGTTTTGCGCAACCATCATGGATATTTTACCGGATGCCCGAGTAAACCCGTCGGCCATCATTCCGGCATTGCATTCATGGCCGCAGTCCCAGAATGTGATCCCTGCTTTTGGAAACAGGTCGGAAATCGGCATCATGGCAGATCCGATAATTCCGAATACATTATCAATACCATGCATTTGAAGTACTTTTACAAAGGCTTCTTCGGTGGTCATTTTCATTTTACAATTACCTCCAATATTAGTTTTTAATACCTGCAGTCTAAATCAGGCGGGCACTTAAACTGTTATCAGATATCTGATATATCAGGCATCTGATAATAATTCAACGCGTTTTATCTTTTTGATAGATAGCTTATTATTCAAATAACGTGCCGAAATATTCAAATCTCTGCAAACTTATGTCAAGCCTGCAAGAGGTCCTTGCCATCCTGCTCACACGCTCCATTGTTTTAATATTTTATAAATCGCTATTTAAAATTACAGCTGATTTATAAATAGTTCGGGCAAATCTGCCCCATTATTGGTGGCAGACATGTTTTTATGACAAGGCTCTATTTGTTAACATGCTAATATTATAGCTGATTATTTGTATCTGCTGTTTTGTGGGGCATTTTTCCCCATATGGCTGATTAATAGTTCAGGGTTCAACGATAAGACTCTCAAAGCCTTTCGCCCTTATTGACTTGTATTTTTCGGGGCACCATTGCCCCGGCAGCAATACGCTGAAATTATAAAATTAAAAAAATTATTTGTAATTTATTCATGACTTCCAAGCTTCCACAATGTTCTATTGATTTTTTAGCTATATTGGCATGTCCATTGCAAAACATAGTGTAATGATTGGAAATCGTAAGCTAAGGCATAATAGCTTACACATAAATCATAAAAGAATTATAGTTATTATAATATTTTTTATAAAATATATTATAAAATAATTGACACTGAGATACAATTATAGTTATTAGAAAATATCTCACTTAATTTTGAATTCACTTACTGGAACAAAGATTTGCCAATGAAGCTTGAACCAACAACAATAAAAAGGAAACCAGGGCCGCCATACGGTTACGGAACTCCACCGGTTTTATTTAAACAATTTCAATTAATAATTTGTGCTATATGAATAAAAATTTCATATAGCGTTTTTTTTGGAGTTTGTTACTGAATGCTCAGAGCATCATGACAAATTATAATGATTAATTTAATTTAGGAGGAAGTATGAAACGGTTGACTATTTTCAGTATAATTTTGTTTCTTGGAATGGCAATGATTCTACCTATTTCCGCATCTGCGGAAAC
>JAAEMC010000299.1 GCA_024225895.1 Desulfobacteraceae bacterium
AATGCTCTGCCTTTATCAGTATTGTTCTGGGAACGGTCATTGGAATGGTATCCGGCTATGCCGGAGGTATCGTTGATACCTTGCTTATGCGGGTGGCGGATATTATTATGATTCTACCGTCATTGGTCATCCTTTTGATCCTGGCATCTCTGTTCGGCCAGTTTAACATATGGATTATTGTCTTTATTATTGCCATCATGCGCTGGCCTGCGGTTTCGCGGATCATCCGCTCCCAGACGTTGTCATTAAAACAGCGGCCCTTTATTGAAGCCTCCAAGGTAGCCGGGGCCTCTCACCTGCGGATTATTTTCAGACATATTATGCCCAATGTACTGCCCCTGGCATTCCTATACATGACCTTCAGAGTGACCTCTGCCATTTTGGTGGAAGCAGCTCTTTCTTTTTTAGGATTCGGCGATCCCAGTCAGGTGAGCTGGGGCATGATGCTGCAATGGGTGTGGAAGTCTGGGCATATGTTTAAAGCGCCTTACTGGATGTTTCCGCCCGGGATCTGTATTTCTCTTTTGACACTGTCTTTTTATATGTTGGGAAGGGCAATGGATGAGGTGCTTGATCCAAGACTGAGAAAAGAGGGGGACTCAAAATAAGATGGCTTTAATTTCTGTTGAAAATTTAGGGATTGGTTACCTGACCAAAAATGGATTTTTAAGGGCCATCAACAATGTATCATTCCAACTGGAACAAGGGGATTCCTTGGGCTTTGTAGGGGAGTCCGGATGCGGTAAAACTACTATCGGCATGGCCCTGATGGGACTTTTACCTGAAAATGCGAATTTTTTTCAGGGCAGTATTTGGTTTCAAAATAAGGATTTGACCATCATTGAAGAACAAGAATGGCGCGATATACGCGGTAAAGAAATCTCAATGATCTTTCAGGCAGCCATGAATGCATTAAACCCTGTTATCAAGGTGGATGAGCAAATCATAGAAGCCATTACCGCCCATCATCCGGAATTATCTTCTCAACAAGTAAAAAACCGGGTAAACGAATTATTTGACCTGGTTGAAATTCCGGCTCAGCGCAAAAGTGATTACCCCCATGAGTACAGCGGGGGGATGAAACAACGGGCCATTATCGCCATGGCACTTGCCTGCAACCCCAAGCTTATTATTGCTGATGAGCCTACAACTGCATTGGATGTAATTGTCCAGGATCAGATTTTAAAAGAGATAAAAAAAATACAAAACAAGCTGAATACAAGTCTTATTTTTATTTCCCACGATATTGCCGTGGTGGCGGAAGTCTGCGAATACATCTGTGTGATGTACGGGGGGCAAATTGTTGAAACCGGGACACGCAAAGAAGTCTTCTGTTCTCCTAAACATCCCTATACCCGAACATTGCTATCCTCATATCTGCACCTGGATAACCAGGAAGATATCAAGGTGCCGGATATCCGCGAAACCCCGGATTTAATCATCCGGAGCAGTGCCTGCCGGTTTTGTGGAAGCTGTAACTGCCAGTCAATCCAGTGTACCAGCGGGACACCGAATTGGATTGATTTCACAAGTACGCATAAGGCTTATTGCTTTAAAGATAACCTGGAAAAGAAAAATGATGAGTAAAGATACCGGACAGCATTTACCCCGTTCTCCCATTGTTGAATTGGAAGGTATTATCAAAGAGTATAATTCCAAAACAACTTTTTTCGGTAAATCGGTAAACAAGGTAATTGCCTTAAATGATATCAGTCTTAAGATCCATAAAGGTGAAATTTTTGGTCTTGTTGGCCAAAGTGGAAGTGGTAAAACAACCACAGGAAGGCTTTTGGTCAAGCTTGAGGATCCAACCCATGGTACCATTAAACTTGCCGGCGAACCTATTAACAAACTTAAGGGCAAAATGCTTCGGACATATCGATCAAAAGTACAGATGATTTTTCAAGATCC
>JAAEMC010000300.1 GCA_024225895.1 Desulfobacteraceae bacterium
AAGCTTGGTCCAGGGAACCAGGCAGATTATACAGGAATGCGTGGATACAGGGGAAAAAGACTTCCACGTGGCTATCAAAATGTGGATTTTGTAGAAGTCTTACCCATTGAGTCTTCGCAGTAACTTAAAATGAAAAAGTTCTTTTCAAATTATTTTATCTTTATTACCCTACTCTCGCTTTGTACACTATTCATATCCATTGCCTACTTTATTCATCACAAGAAAATCGGAGCAGATCTTACCAGTATTGAAAGAATTAAAAAGACAGGGAAACTGCGGCTGATTACAAACAAATCCTTAAGCACCTACTACTATTACAACGGGCTGCCCACAGGTTTTGAATATGATCTAGCCAGTGCATTTGCAAAGTACCTGGGTGTTGAATTGGATATTATCACGCCCGGATGGAACAACATGTTTGTTTATCTTCAGAAAGGGAAAGGGGATGTGATTGCAGCAGGACTCTCCATCACCGAAAAACGGCTTGAAGCAGCCAATTTCTCCATGCCGTATATGACCATTCAGCAGCGTTTAATCCATCATAAATTAATATTTGGTGCAAAAAATCTGGACGATCTTTCTAAGAGAATCATTCATGTCCGAAGGGGAACCTCTTACCACTCAAGACTTGAAAAAATCAAGAAAAAAGGAATAGACTTTAAGTATATCCTTCACGACAATATCCCGACTGAAGATCTGATTTCTATGGTAAACGACAGGGAAATTAAATTTACGGTTGCCGATTCCAATATTGCTTTTTTAAACAGAAGACATTTTCCGAATATTCGAATTGGCATTCCGTTGCAGGAAAAAGAATCCTTGGCATGGGCCATTCGTAAAAACGATGATTTGCTGCTCCAGGAAATGAATAAGTTTTTTATATATGCGCATGAAAAGGGTATTCTGAAAAATATTTATGATAAATATTATGGGAATATTAAAGATTTTGATTATTATGAACTCAAAAAGTTCCATGAACGGATAAGAACACGACTGCCAAAGTACAAAAGACTCATTATGAAAGAATCCCAAAAATTCGGATTTGACTGGCGGTTGATGGCTGCTGTTGTTTACCAGGAATCCCATTTTAATCCTGGTGCAAAAAGCCATACCAATGTGAAGGGTTTGATGCAGGTTACTACGATCACCGCAGAAGAAATGGGAATATACAACAGGCTTCACCCGGAACAAAGTATTCAGGCCGGCATAAGATATCTGGCAAAAATGTATGATAAATTTGAACATATTACTGATGAATACCAACGGATCTTATTTGCATTGGCCAGCTACAATGTGGGGTACGGTCATGTTCTTGACGCTTTGAAACTGGCAAAAAATAAAGGATTGGATACCGAGAAATGGTTTGCACTCAAAGAAACCCTTCCTCTTTTAGCCAAGCCAAAGTATTATAAAAAAGCAGACCACGGATATGCCAGGGGATGGGAACCTGTCCATTATGTGGAACGCATATTAA
>JAAEMC010000301.1 GCA_024225895.1 Desulfobacteraceae bacterium
CCAAGATACTTTTGAATTTTCGTCAATACCGGAAGTTAAAGATGACCGTATTGAAATCCTGGAAAAAAAAGTGGATGAACTGAATGATGAGTTGAATGATCTGAGGGAACAATTTTTTGAATTTAAGAAACAATTTGAATAAGAAAGGAAATTTCATCTGCAATGAATAAAATTATATACAGACAGATTCTGGCAGTCCTGTGTTTTTTTGTTTTTGTGCTTCCTGCCCAAGCCCTGAACCTTGACGGAAATTTTGTCCAGGGCGGGCTGATCATAGGCAAGGCTGACCAGGCAACCTCAGTGTTTTTCCAGGGAAAATCGCTCCGGGTTTCAGCCCGGGGAATTTTCATTATCGGGTTTGATCGTGACGCTCCTTTGCAGGCTGTACTCAAATTAAAGTATGCAAATGGAAAACTGAAACATCATAAAATAACCATAACCAAGCGAACTTACAATACCCAGCAAATCAACGGATTGCCCCCGGAAAAGGTAGAACCTAAATCCGCGAATATTCTGAAACGCATCCGCAAAGAAGCGGCAATAGTTAAAAAAGCGCGTCAGTTGGACGCTCCCCGCACTGATTTTAATCAAGGTTTTATCTGGCCTGTTATCGGGGAAATCACCGGGGTCTATGGAAGTCAGCGGGTTCTCAACGGAAAGCCCCGCCGGCCTCACTATGGCATAGATATCTCAGCACCGACCGGCATGCCTGTTAAGTCTCCGGCCGACGGCGTGGTTACCCTGGTTCACCCAGACATGTTTTTTTCCGGCGGAACATTGATTATTGACCACGGCCATGGTCTTTCTTCCTGTTTTTTGCATTTGCACAAACATTTGGTAAAACAAGGACAGAAAGTAAAACAGGGACAGGTGGTGGCACAGGTAGGCGCAACCGGACGGGTTACCGGCGCACACCTGGATTGGCGAATGAACTGGTTTGATAAACGGATCGATCCTGCTCTGCTGGTTCCGCCTATGCCAAATTCCAAATCCCAAATCCCAAATCCCAAATAAATCCCAAATTCCAAATCCAAACCTTAATATTGAACTACTGGAATTTATTTGGAATTTTGGAATTTGAGATTTGGGATTTATTTGGAATTTGGGATTTATTTGGA
>JAAEMC010000302.1 GCA_024225895.1 Desulfobacteraceae bacterium
AAAAAGAAAGATAAATCCGAATTATTAAAGGAGTATTCAATGACCTATCCGAGCATATATCCAACCGGAACCACTATCTATCAGCCTGAAAAATGTTTTAACGGATATACCGTATTGCAGGCCAAGGAACAAGGGGCCTTGATCATTGACATGAACGGCGGAGAAGTCAAGCTGTTCAAAGGACTCCATGGGTTTCCAAACAAGCTTTTAAAGGGTGGGCAGATCATTGGCCATACCGGTGAACGCTCTACAAAATTCAGTATGCAGGATTACCGGGATCTTATCCAGGTGGACTGGGATGGCAATGTGATCTGGAAGTTCAACGAGTACGAATATATTGAAGATCCCGGGGAAGAATCCCAGTGGATGGCCCGGGTGCACCATGATTACCAGAGGCAGGGCAATCCGGTAGGATATTATGTACCGGAAATGGAGGCCATGGCTACCGGTGGCAACACCATGATCCTGGGCCACAAAAACCTTGTCTGTCCAAAAATCTCAGACAAAACCCTGCTGGATGACGTCATTTATGAAATTTCCTGGGAAGGGGATATCCTGTGGGAATGGGTCTGCAGTGAACATTTTGATGAATTCGGCTTCAGGGAAGATGCCAAAAACGCCCTGTGCCGCGATCCCAACATGCGGCCCTGCGGCGGCGGTATTGGTGACTGGATGCATCTGAATTCCATGTCCCTGTTAGGCCCGAACAAATGGTTTGATAGTGGAGACAAACGCTTCCACCCGGATAATATTATTGTAGACGGCCGGGAAACCAACATCATCTTCATTATCAGCAAGGAAACCGGAGAGGTGATCTGGAAAGTTGGACCCGACTATGACTATACCCCGGAAAAAAACCTGGATTGGATTATCGGACAGCATCACGCCCATATGATCCCCAGGGGACTGCCGGGTGAAGGAAATATCCTGGTATATGATAATGGGGGTTGGGCAGGCTATGGTGGTTGCCATCCGGCAAGCCCCACAGGCACAAAGAATGTGTTGCGTGACTATTCCCGTGTCCTGGAATTTGATCCGGTTACCTTAAAAATTGTATGGCAATATACCCCCCAGGAAGCCGGACTGGTTCATCCTACAGACAGCAACCGGTGTTACAGCCCTTTTATCAGTTCAGCCCAACGGCTGCCCAACGGCAATACATTGATTACAGAAGGCGGCGGCGGCAGGATTTTTGAAATCACAGCAGGCCATGAACTGGTGTGGGAATATATCTCTCCTTATTGGGGTGAGTATTTCAAAATGAATATGGTCTACCGGGCTTACCGGTATCCATACGACTATATCCCCCAGGCAGAACCCCCAAAAGAGGTTGAGATTCAACCCCTGGATGTGACCACCTTCAGGCTTCCCGGGGCAAGCCCCAAAGGGCCGAAGTCTGAAATCATTGTTGAAGGGCTTAAGCCTTATCAGACTTCTTCTGCGCTTTGCGTTCTGTCTGACACAGATGAAGCCTCTGAAGGTTAAAGGAGAAAGGGAAATGTCGCGCCAACTTTTCACTGCCACAGGCTGCACCCGATGCACCATCGTAAAAAACTACCTTCAAGCAAGAAGCATCCCTTTTGAAGAACAGGATATAAAAGCTAACGGCAAGGAAGCCTTTAAAGTCTTTTACAAAGAAAATAGAAAACGTATCTTTCGAGGGTCAGAAGGAATTGAATTTCCGATTTTTTTTGACGGTGACCGGATTTTCCAGGGCGTTGGCGTGATCTTAGCTTACCTGATGGCCGACGACCGGCTGGCGGGTTTTGTTACCAGAAGTGATCTGAGTCAAGGCTGGATCAGTGGATTGAATATCCACAACGGGAATTTGAATGATAAAGATGCTTTTTTATCTCTTATTGGGTTACTTAAGGATGAGGGATTGATGATTCAAATGGAAGCGGACGGGCGAAATTCCCACCTACTGGAAACCATTGTGAAAAGCAGATTGATCCACCGGTTGATATTCTATTTAAGAGGCCCTGTCCGCCTCTATGAACAGATCACCGGAACAGGACTGAACAAAGAAGACTTGGCCAGGAGTCTGTCCGTATTGACCCCCTCTTTAGATTATAAAATCATTCTACCGGTCTGTGTTTTTATCCGTGAAAATGACCGGCCCGGCTATCTTAGTCCTGAAGAAGCGGCCGAGGCTGCCCAGTTTGCCGAGGAGATCACCGACACTAAAAAACATCCTTTTTTCATTGAGCCTGTCGAGCCTAAAAGTGAACTCATACTGCCCCCATTGTTATCTCCTGCGCTGTTCAAATACCGAACCCTTTGCCGGCGCCACATGGTATTGTGCGATATTTTAAAGGATTAATGGCAGCATCCTGAAGAAATCCTTTTTTTCACGCAAAGGGGGTTATACACTTTTTTCAAAGACTGTATACCGCTGGTTATAGGATTGTTTTTCATAAAATCCAAAGGCGGATTCATTGCCTTCAGCCACGCAAAGTTGAATTTTAGCGATCTTTTTGGTTTTTAGCCATGATTCGGCTTGTTCCATCATACGCTGCCCAAGGTCCTTTTTGCGGTAGTCAGGCAGAATAAAAATGGACTCGATTTCCCCGGTCTTCTTCTTTACCGACGCAACACAATAGCCGATCAAACCAGTTTCATCCCTGGCAACGAACACAGCCAGAGCATCTCTATCAATGAATTGTTTTAACCGCATATCAAACGTAAAGGATTCAAAGTATTCCTTAAAATGGGCCGATTGCTTCGCGTGAAGCCGGTTCAACTCATCCCACAGGGGACGAATCTGTAAAATATTCTTCATTTCAAGCCGTATGATTTCCATAAGATGCCTTTCAACTATGAAGCAATGTAAAATTTTCCTGCCGTCAACTTTAATTGTATATTTGGTATTTGGATCTTATGAAGACAAAACCGATTGTTTCGTATCAAAAGCAAGGCTGTAATATTGGCGGCCCGCAAAGTCAAATTCATCGATGACCGTCATCCCGAGCATACGGGTGTGCGCCCTAATTCAATTCAACCAAACAAAGCATTCAAGGGGTATCAAGATAAGCAGGTCGCTGCAACCTTCTTTTTAATTGGATTGCTTTTTGAAGTATTCCCTGTAAAAAGAGAGGTGCAAACCCGGCACTATAGAATCGTTTTTCAGACCATCAGCATTTTTAACGGAAATGGTACTGAAGGCTTAAAAAGAAAGTTTCCACCTCCGGCTCCACAATTGTTGTATCACTTCGAGTCCCCAGGGTTGCATTGATTGTAGTATCTTCATACCGTGTCTGTTCATAGCCGATTTTAAACGTAACATTGGAATTGAAATCAAAGGCCAGTCCAAGTCCCAGCGTGTACCCGAAAAGATGGTCACTTGCATCATAAGTTGTGGAT
>JAAEMC010000303.1 GCA_024225895.1 Desulfobacteraceae bacterium
AAAGATAAAGAAGATAAACAATCCGACGGCCGGGTGATTAACCTTTCCTTTTTATTGGACATGACCAATTTGGGTCCCTTACGCGCTGATTTTTCCATATTGAAAAAAGCGATTACCGGCCGTTTTTTACTTTGTGACGATGATATCCGGCAATTTATCAGCACCATGATACCTCAGTTGAAAGAAAGGATGGAGAAACAGGGCTATCAGGTTCATCAGATAACGTGTGAAACGGTTGAAAAAGTGGATCTGGCCGTCAATACACTGATTGAAGAGACATTAAGAATGGAAGATGATAGAGTGTTAAACATCGTGATATAGATTTGTTGATTGCAATGAATAATGGAAGAAAAACGAAAACAAAAAAAAGCGGTTGCCCTAAAATATGATCAAGAGAATGATGCTGCGCCGAAGATTACGGCAAAAGGCAAGGGCATTGTTGCAGAAAAAATCATCGAGCTGGCCCTTGCGCATGATATTCCTGTCAAGGATGATCCGGATCTCATTGAAATATTATCTGAACTTGAAATTGATGAAGAAATCCCTTCTGAAATATATGTGGCAGTTGCCGAACTTCTGGCCTTTGTTTACTCGGCCAATAAAAAACGAGCTGCAAAATCCTGATATTTCCAATTCTACCTTTCAAAAAAGAAAATACCAGATTTAAGGTAAAATCCTTGCTGTTTTGAACACATCCTCTCCTTTCAACCATCTGTTGGCAGCCGTGTTATCAGAAAAAAGAATATGTAAAGCTGATGTGAATTCCACTTGAAAGGAGACCAGTTTCTTTTCTTTCATGGCTGCAATGAAAGCATTGGAATACATGTCAATCATAGAACGAAACAACGGAAAACAAGGAATTTTTGTTTCCAGGCCTTTGTCATAGCCTTCTTTGCAATTCTCGACGGATGTTGCGTGATAGGCCCGGCAGGACAGGGGTCGGATATTATAAACACCACAGATAGAACCGGCTGATTTTTCTAAAAACGGGCAGGACGTCCGGGTGGTATGCCAAAAGGTGTCGTCAACCGTATCTCCAGTTTTGGCAATGGTATTAATCCGTTTTTGAATCTCTTGTACAAAATCCTGGGGTGCTTTTGTCATTAATTCATTGTGGATGATCAAGGCCTCGGGTATGGAAAGACCCACCCGCAGGTGGCAGCAGAAAGCACACCCCTGTTTGCATACTACTTCCTTTGGCAGGGGAAGAAGGGAGTCGATGAACTGCTGCATGGCATAAGCCAGGATATCGATACTCAGTTCATTGTCGTCCACCAGTTTGCATACAGCGTCAGAAGTATGTTTTACATAGGAATCCAGAAGTTTTTTTCCGTCTTTCAATCCCAGGGGATGATTTTTTAAGTCATCATCAGGCATGGTATCCTCCTGTGTTTAAAAAATTTTTACCAGCATAAGTGAAAT
>JAAEMC010000304.1 GCA_024225895.1 Desulfobacteraceae bacterium
AGGCCTAATTTGAATTTTTATCCTTTGACTTCTTCCTTAACAGTTGTTGCCAGTTTGTAAAGTATTGTGAGAACTAAAAATCCGGTGGCATAGACTGCCAGTGTAATCACAATCTCTTTTCCTGTGGGTGCATACTCTGTGATGTGATGCAAGGGGTTGGGAACAAATCCGCCTGAGATCATTCCTAATCCCTTGTCTATCCAGGCGCCGACAAAAATCATGGCACAGGTAACAGGCAGCAGGTTTTCATTATTTCTCAATTGCGGGATGACCAGGAAAACAGCTCCGGTCACCATGAGAATCAATGCCGTCCACATCCAGGGTACCAGGGCATGGTATCCATGGTATCCGAAAAGAAGATACTGGAGATGGGCTTGATGGCCGGGTATCCCGCTGTAGAAAACCACAAAACACTCACAAATAAAAAAGAAAATATTGGCAATGATGGCATAACAGACGATTTTAGATAATGTCTGCATGGCTTCCCAGCCTGGATCAAATTTGGTTACCCGCCGAATAATATAGCAGCAGATGATCAGAAATGCAGGTCCTGCTGCAAATGCAGATGCCAGAAACCGGGGTGCTAAAATGGCAGTCAGCCAGTATCCCCTGCCGGGCAGACCACAAAAGAGGTATGCAGTAACCGTATGAATACCAATGGCAAAGGGAATGGATAAATAAATCAACGGCTTGGTCCACCAGGGTGGTTCGACCCCGCTTCTTTCAGCTTCAAGTATTTTCCAGCCAATGATTAGGTTCAAGAAGAGGTATCCGTTCAAGACCAGCATGTCATAAAACAGCATGGATTTGGGTGAAGGATACAACATCACATTTAGAATACGGGTTGGCTGTCCTAAATCCACTGCAATGAAAAGAATACACATGATCAGGGCGGCAATGGCTAAAAACTCGCCCAAAATGGTGATTCTGTGAAATTTTTCATAATCATGAAGATAGTATGGAATGACAACCATGACGCCACCGGCAGCCACTCCAACCAAAAAGGTAAAGTTGGCAACGTAAAATCCCCAGGATACGTCCCGGGTCATGCCGGTGATCATAAGCCCATTCATGAACTG
>JAAEMC010000305.1 GCA_024225895.1 Desulfobacteraceae bacterium
AGGTTCTCAAAAAATTAAATGCCCAGATGATGGTCTGTTCAGAGAACCAGAAATATGAAAAAGCCGGCCAGATCAGGGATACCATTTTTGCCATTAAAAATGTCATGGAAAAACAGGTGGTGGTCTGCCCGGACATGAAGGATCGGGATGTTATTGCCTTTGCCGCCCAAAAGGGCAGGGCGTCCATTACGGTTTTAATGGTCCGCTCCGGCCAGCTCATTGATACGGCGACCTATCCCATTGACCTGGGATTCAAAGAGGCTGATGAGATCCTTTCCGCCTTTGTGGAGCAGTATTATGGGAATAATCTCTTTTTACCTTCTTTTATCCTGCTCAGCCAGAAGATTGAAAATAAAGAGATTCTGGAACAAGCATTCTCTGAAAGAAAAAGCAAGAAAGTTGTCCTGGCCATACCCATGCGGGGGGAGAAAAAACGCTTAGTGGAAATGGCAAGGCTTAATGCGCAGAGGGAACTTGAAAAGCGGATTTTAAAAGAGGAAGAGGAACAGGCTGCATTGGTAATGCTAAAAGGGCTTTTAAAAATGGAAGATCTGCCTGCCCGCATCGAATGTTACGATAATTCAAATCTCGCGGGCCAGGATGCGGTTTCTGCCATGGTGGTCTTTAAAAATGGACGCCCCCACAAAGCCGGTTACAGAAAATATATTATCCAGGGTTTGGATTTCCAGGATGACTATGCCTATATGTACCAGGTTCTTGAACGGCGGTTTTCCAAAATTATGGAAGAAACTCCCTATCCGGATCTGATTGTTGTGGATGGCGGTAAAGGGCAGTTGGGCATGGCCATGGCTGTATTAAAGGATTTAAAAATTTCAGACAAATTCATGGTGGCGGCACTGGCCAAAAAGAACGAGGAAAAGGGCGAGACCGATGATAAAATATATCTTCCCGGCAGGTCCAATCCCTTGAATACCAGCCAGGCTAAAAAGGCATTATACCTTTTACAGCAGGTGAGAGACGAGGCCCATAGGTTTGCTATCTCTTTTCAGAGGCGAAGGCGTGAAAAACGGGCGGAATTATCCATCCTGGATACCATTAAAGGGATCGGGTCCAGCCGGAAACAGATGCTTCTAAAACATTATAAAGGTGTCACTAGAATGAAAGAGGCCTCCCTGGAAGAACTGGCTGCCCTGCCCGGAATCAATGAAAAGATTGCCGGAGAGTTGAAAAAAGCATTACAGCAAAAATAAGACAGGGTAAAATAGGATTATAGCAAATCGCAAAAATATGTTCCTATACTACGGTACCTGTTTCTATCATGTGTGGCTAAAATTTTCTTGATACCACAATCGATTTGCTCAAAGGCGATTCCATTAATCTATCATGTTTTTAG
>JAAEMC010000306.1 GCA_024225895.1 Desulfobacteraceae bacterium
GATTTTTGTTTTTTTTAATGGTCCTATAACTTGTCCAATGCTTTTCTTTTTCTTTATCCATGACCCACTGCTCTTTTATTTTAGAAGGATTTAAAAATTTAAAATCAGGATAAGAAAAGCAGTTTTTAAATCTCCATTAAAATCTGTTTCACCTGGTTACCGTCTGCCTGGTTGCCAAAATGTTTCATAACAGGTTTTATGGCCTGCATCTTGTTTTTGAACTGAGCAAAATCGATTTTGTCCTGGATCCAGATCCGGATTTCATTTTCAGATGCCATGGCTGGCAGGTATGATTGAACCAGTTTTAAAAAGTTAGTCGGTTCAGATAGTTTAAGTCTTTGAAGGGCTTCTTTTTCCGCTTTTTCAAGTTTTTTAAGGATTTCGATCACCTGGGGATCGGGCAAAGTTTTGTCCGGTTGCCGTGAAAGTTCACCGATGATAACTCTGAAGTCATTGATTTTTGATTTATTCCGGACTTTCATGGCAGCCTTGTATTCACAGTTAATTTCTTGTTGGAGTGTGTTGGGCATCTATGATTCCTTTGGATAATTAATATTGATTTAGGGAGCCAGGAGTAAAAACACCAAGGCAGGTCTAACAGCCGGCCTACACTGCACCGGGTCTAACTGCCTGCTTATCGTTTCAAGGTGCGCACTTAACGTGGTGGATACTCACACAGGCTCCCATATGGAGGGGCAGAGGGATTTGAACCCTCGCTGATCCCGGAGTCAAAGCCCGGTGCTCTACCAAGCTGAGCTATGCCCCTGGTATTTTTTATGCTGCCTCTTTGGCTGATGCTGTGTCCTGGTTCATGGCAGCATCATAAAATTTAATCTCTTTTAAAGTCATAGTCGGGTTGTAAGCACACTTGAACTCAATTTCGTTTGGAACAAAAAGCCCTGGTCGGTCTTTAAAGATACAGCTGCTCTTGCGGCATCTTTTTTCTATTAACGCTGCTTCTGCACGGGAAAAGGCTAAATCTCGGCCGGTTTTTCTGCAAAAGGCATCCACGTCATTACAAATGGCAACACCCCGGGCGTAGTTGCCTGTCTTTGTGTCCACCAGCAACACGACACTGGTTTTTTTTCGATGCATTGCATCAGGCCCGGTTTTTGTTTGTATTTCTTTCATCTGACCAAAATAATAATTTTCAAAATATGGAAGAAGATGATGATGATGA
>JAAEMC010000307.1 GCA_024225895.1 Desulfobacteraceae bacterium
AGACACTCTGCGATAGCGGCCTGGTCACCTCACTTGATCTGGTAGAGCTAAATCCGTTTCTTGATGAGCGCGGACGCACCGCCCATCTCATGGTCGATTTATGTGCCAGCCTTTTAAAATAAAAGGTGGGAATCTTAGAGATATTTTACCTGGGTTGATTTCAGAACCCGTTCTACCTCAGCAATAAACATATCTTCGGAGATCGGTTTAACAATATAAGAGTCCACCATCAGAGAAATGGCCTTGTTCATGGTTTTCTGATTCGCCTCAACCGTCAGTACAATAAAAGGAATTTTTTCTGTTTTACTGTTGGTTTTAACTTTTTTAAGCAAATTCATACCGCCGATGACGGGCATATGCAAATCACTGATAATCAAATCAATATCGCTTGAGTCGATGATTTCCAGGGCTTCCTTGCCGTTTTTAGCTTCTTCGATATTGTAAAATCCGTTGTTGGCGAAAAACCGTCTGACAATTCGCCGCATGGTCAAGCTGTTATCTGCGATCAGCACCTTCATGTCTGAATTGATATAACCCATCTGTTTTACTCTCTTGTAAGATGAAAAGCCGGGTTCAACTTTAAAAAGGGGACACAATCATTTAATCGTCTTTAAATATACTAATACTATAATCGTCGGCAAAGCACCATATTTAATTTAGTAAAAAATTTTGTTTTTGAATATTGTACAAACCATAATACCTATCAGATTTTTTCAGATTATTTCAGATTATTTACAAATAGCTTTAAAAATAAGGTTAATATTCCCCTGCTCAAACCGATAGGAACGATCTTAATTGCACCCTAAGATTGGCAAAATATGATCGCGTAAGGGCCAAAGATTTTATCGTTATTCCGGGCTGAGCAAGTATAGGTCAGTATCATGTAAGCACTTGAAATTAAGGATTCAATCACCGGCTGCCATTCTTCACATATTATAAAATTCTATATGAACCCAAAAACATATCGATACAATCACTTTGACTTAACCTGTCTTCTCTTTTATCTATTTTGAACAAAAAACAAGGCATTATATATTATGTATAAAGATGAAAATATACCAAATGCAGTACATCTCCCCCATTTAAAAACTGATCCGGCAGTTTGCGATTGTAACGGCTGCAATATCTGTAAAAAAGAATGTGCTTTTCTTTCAAAATACGGAAATCCAAAAGAGATTGAGAAACAGGTACAAGATGATCCGGACAAATGGCACGCCATTGCCTTTGAATGCAGCCTGTGCGGTCTGTGCAATGCGGTCTGCCCTCAAAAAGTGGACGCTTCAGCCATGTTCCTTGATTTACGGGTGAAAGCATTTAATAAAGGGAAAGCCAATTTTGCTGAGCACCAGGGTATTTTAAATTATGAAAAAAAAGGCACCTCAAAAAAATTTAGCTTTTACAGCCTGCCTGAAAACTGTGATACAATTTTTTTCCCGGGATGTACTCTTCCGGGGACCCGCCCGAAGATCACATTAAAAACATATGAATATCTCAAGGAAAAAATTGAACACATAGGGGTTGTGCTGGATTGCTGCATGAAGCCCTCCCATGATCTTGGCAGGCATAAAGATTTTTTGGACATGCTGATTGAGATGAAAACCTTTTTGCGGACACACCAGATTAATACAATTATTGTTGCCTGCCCTAATTGCCATAAGATCTTTGACACTTATGCACCGGAGTTTAAGGTGCAAACGGTCTATGAGGTGATGGCAGCTTTTGATTTTAAAACCGATTTTCAAGTCAATGAAAAGGTCATTGTCCACGATCCCTGCCCTGTAAGATTTAAAGAAAAAATTCAAATTGATGTCAGGACTATTTTAAAGAAACAAGGCATTGAATTTGAAGATATAAAGCACTCTAGAACCAAAACAGTCTGCTGCGGCGAAGGCGGTTCTGTGGGATGTTTGTCACCGGAACTGGCAAGCGGCTGGGCAAATAAAATGACGGTGCAAGCTCAAAACAGGCCCATCCTCACCTATTGTGCCGGATGCGTCAATTTTCTTTCCAAAAAATCAGAATCATATCATATCCTTGATCTTGCCTTTGATCCTGAAAACACCGCCCAAAAAAAGGCAAGGGTATCCAAAGCACCCTTTACCTACCTGAACCGTTTAAAGCTTAAAAACACCTTAAAAAAAGAAAAGGCTGCTGTTACAAGGGAACGAACCTTTTCGGCCATGGGTAAAAATAAAAGCAGCATCCCGCTTTTTCCCTTTAATCTTTTAAACTATGCCTTGGGCTTCACCCGAATAAAATTCAGTCACTACATTGTCACCACCTTTATCTGTATGCTGTCGGCCTGTGTTGCCTTCACTGTTTTTCAAGTTCTTTTCCGGATATTTTGAAAGGACAAAAAAATCCTTGCAAGACTGATTAATTTGCTCTTTAACCAGGAGACTTCGGTTAAGATTCTTGACATTATATACTGCCTTTATTAGGAATGATCCCATGGAAATCATTGATCATATCAGTTCTAAACTGAATATAGAAAAAAGTAAGGTCTCAGCAGTGCTCGACATGTTGGACCAGGGTGCCACCATCCCTTTTATGGCTCGATACCGCAAAGAGCGTACCGGCGCATTGGATGAAGTGATTTTAACCGATATAAGGGACTTGCGCCAAAAGATGCAGGAACTTTTGGAGCGAAAGAAAGCAATACTCAAATCCCTTGAAGAAAGAGAACTGCTAACCCGGGACCTGAAAGAAAAAATTGAAACAGCCCCTGCCATGGCAAATCTTGAGGATCTTTATGAAAAATATCGCCCTAAAAAACGGACAAGGGCGATCATTGCCAGAGAAAAAGGTCTGGAACCACTTGGGCGCTTTTTACTTGAGCAAACAAACAAAGACCCTCTTTTGGAAGCCAAAAACTATATTAATCCTGAAAAACAAGTAACTTCTTGTGAAGATGCGCTTTCCTATGCCAGGGATATTATTGCGGAAATCATTAATGAAGACACAAAGATCCGGTCTGCGATCCGCCGCCTTTTTATAAAAGAGGCAGCCATTGAATCAAAACTTAAAAAGGGTAAAGAGGAAGACGCCTTAAAATTTAAAGACTATTTTGAATGGTCGGAACCAGCGTCAAAAGCACCTTCCCACCGGATACTGGCCATGCTCCGGGGCGCCAAAGAAGGGTTTCTCACTGTACATGTTCTGCCGGATGAAAAAAAGGCATTGCAGATTGTGGAACACACCTATGTTAAAAACAGCTCACCATCTGCCTTGCAGGTAAAAATAGCTGCCAGGGATGCATATAAAAGATTACTTTTAAAATCCATTGAAAAAGAGATGGTGAATACCTTAAAAGAAAAAGCAGATGAAAAAGCCATCACGGTCTTTACCGACAACTTAAAGGAGCTGCTACTCTCCCCGCCCCTGGGGCAAAAATCGATTCTTGCCATTGACCCTGGATTCAGGACCGGATGCAAAGTGGTCTGCCTGGATTCAGTGGGAAAATTGTTACACCATGATGTGATTTTTCCCCACCAAAAGGATACGGCAAAAGCACAAAAAATAATCCGGGATCTGACATCCAAATACCGGATTGAAGCCGTTGCCATTGGAAACGGTACTGCAGGGCGCGAAACCGAAAGCTTTGTGAAAAGCTTAAAATTGACCAGCAATATCCAGATTGTCATGGTTGATGAGAGCGGGGCATCAATTTATTCTGCTTCTTCTGCAGCCAGAGATGAATTCCCTGACCATGACATCACAGTAAGAGGCGCTGTATCCATTGGCCGCCGTTTGATGGACCCCTTGGCAGAGCTTGTAAAAATCGATCCCAAATCCATTGGAGTGGGACAGTATCAGCACGATGTGGATCAAAAGCATTTGGCCCAATCCCTCAATGATGTGGTGGAAGTCTGTGTAAATAAGGTTGGGGTTGAAGTCAATACTGCCAGTAAGGATCTTTTACAAAGGGTTTCCGGATTAAATGCCACCATTGCAGCTAATATTGTAATGTATCGTGATGAAAACGGCCCGTTTTCATCCAGGGTGCAATTAAAAAAGGTGGCCAGATTAGGGCCCAAAGCATTTGAACAGTCTGCCGGTTTTTTACGGATTCATGAGGGTAAAAATCCATTGGACAGAAGCGGCATCCATCCCGAGTCCTATGGCCTGGTGAAAAAAATGGCAGAAGATGCCGACAGCAGTTTGAAAGAACTTTTGCAAAACCCCATCAAGGTAAAAAAACTTAATCTTAAAAACTATATGACAAAAACAATTGGTATGCCCACCTTGAATGATATTGCAACAGAGCTTTTACGCCCTGGACGTGATCCCAGGAAAGCCTTTACCGCATTTTCCTTTGATGACACCATACATGATATCAAAGATCTGATCCCCGGCATGAAAGTACCCGGCATTGTCACCAATGTTACTGCTTTTGGGGCATTTGTTGATATCGGAGTACATCAGGACGGCCTGGTTCATATCAGCCAGCTTGCCGACCGGTTTGTTAAAGATCCCAATGAGATAGTCAGTGTAAGGCAGCAGATTCATGTTACGGTCCTTGAAGTGGATATTAAAAGAAAACGCATATCCCTTTCCATGAAAAAGCATCCTTAATGGATTATTTCAGCAGTTTGAGCAAATCGCAGAATAACGCTTCGATACGCGGTTGATACAAAATCGATTTGCTTTTAATTGATTCCATTTATTTATATTGTTGTTCGGTACGTATTTTTGGGAATCACCATATAGAAAAGATGTGTTAAAGCACTCCTATTGTTTTTGCTGCTCTAAAAGGGTTACCAATCCTGTTGCAAATTCTTTTACAGTGCGGGGACCTGCGGCTGTGATCAAATTCCCGTCAATTGTGACCGTGTCTCCGGAATAAGTGCCGCCTTTTTGTCCAATAATATCGAAATCGCGTGAAGCCGTTGCCTTTTTCCCATCCAGGGCCCCTGCATTGGCAAGTATAATAGGGGCCCACCAGCAGCTCAAATACCGAGTCTATAAAAACAGGTAGGGAATAATCTCATGATGAATTCAGAATACCGTTTGAATAGAGCACAGGATCTTACAGATTAAAAAAAGCAAAAATATGAATTATTTTTACTATATTAGGACTTAACATCATTTTAATTGTGAAAGAAATATGCTTTTGATAAGAAAATAATATTGGAATGAGCTGAAAAAGATAGTTTAACCTGCAAATTTAGAATATCTCAAATACCTCTATCGTCAAAATTATTAAATAGTTTTAACTGCCATGATTTTTAATTCTCTTTTTGATGAAGCCTTGTATTAAAAGTCAGACAGCTCATATATCCGATTTCAAAAAAATAGCCGGCAGTTGATTTTTCCTATATTTTTTTTATCAGGTTAATGCTAAATCGGATTACCAACACCCTTACACCACAATTCAAAATATAAATTTTTCCATTTACAGAACTTCTATTTCGTGTTACCTGAGGCAAGCAATTGTGGTTGGTATTCACAGATGATTTTTTTTGTGCTTATGAATCATGTTGTAATTGATGAGGAAACATGACTTTTAAAAAAGAAAAAATGAAATGCATTAAATTATTCTGCTGGGCCCTGATTTTTATTATTTGTTTATTTATATCAAATACTTGGGCTTCCGCGCTATTGGAGAAAACCCGGCATCCGCTTGATATACCGCCAGATTCCACCAGCGCAACAGCATATTATGAAAAGGCCATTACTTTTGAAAAATCCGGCAAACTTAGCAAAGCATTGCTATGTTTTCAAAATTGCTTAAAAGAATCACCCTTGTCGGCAATACCACATTTTAATATTGCCTATATATTTTCACAGCAAAATAAATTTGAAGCATCCATAGATAATTACACAAAATACATCCGTACCAATTCAAACGATCCTTTTGCATATAGCAACAGGGCCTGGGCCTACTTTTTGGTAAAAGATTTTAAAAATGCATTAAAAGATATCAACAAAGCGCTGACCATTCAGCCGGAATTCGGCAAAGCATTCGTGATCCGCGGGGCTGTATATACGGCACTCAATCAACCTGACAAGGCATTGAATGATTATCATACAGCAATTAAAATCATACCGGATTTCCCTGATGCTTATGTATTCCGGGGGGAATTATTTTACAGCCTCGGCAAATATGACAAAGCCTTTTCTGATTTTATTCTGGCTGCCGGTCATGGGAATGCCATGTCTCAATACCACCTTGGCAATATGTACAAAAAGGGCCGGTTAGTGGAAAAAGATGATATTGAGGCATTAATGTGGTACCAAAAGGCTGCCAACCAAGGATGCGCCCCGGCACAAAACATCCTTGGTTTCATGTATTCTTTAGGCCGGGGCGTGGATCAAGATTATCCCAAAGCGGCAAAATGGTATCAAAAGGCGGCTAAACAAGGCCATGCTGAAGCTCAAAACAATCTTGGCAGCTTATACTATATGGGAAAAGGAGTGACTCAAAATCACTCAAAAGCGGTAAATTATTATCAAATGGCGGTTGCTCAGGGTTTGGCCCAGTCAATGCATAATCTTGGCTGCATGCATTATCATGGCCATGGCGTGAAACAAAATTATAAAGAGGCGTTAAAGTGCTATCAAAAGGCGGCTGCAAAGGGTTTAGCCAAATCACTATACCACCTCGGGTGTATGTATAGTGAAGGCAAGGGAGTAACCATAGATGATTCCAAGGCTTTCAAATGCTTTCAGAAAGCAGCTCTACAGGGATTCGCCCCTGCGCAGGCCGAACTTGGCAATATTTATCAAACCGGCCGGGGCGTCAATCAGAATGACAAAAAGGCTGTTGGATGGTTTCAAAAGGCAGCCAAACAAAACTTTGCCATAGCACATATCAGACTGGGTGATATGTACCAAACTGGCAGTGGCGGGTTACCCAAAAACCATGAAAAAGCCGTCCAATGCTATGAAAAGGCTGCTGCGCAAGGAAATTTGCAGGCACAAAACAATCTTGCATGGATGTACTATTCAGGAAAAGGCGTACCCCAAAACTATGCCAAAGCAGAAAAATGGTATCTCAAATCAGCTAAAGTGGATTCCCT
>JAAEMC010000308.1 GCA_024225895.1 Desulfobacteraceae bacterium
CGGGAATCCAATAGAAATTCAGTTGGCTGGAGAGGATTTCGACCAATTGCAGGCCGCTGCAGACTTATTAAAAGCAGAGATCGGAAAATACCCGGGCACCTTTGATGTGACGGATAATTTCAGGCCCGGCAAGATGGAGAAACGGATAAGCATCAAAAAAGGGGCTAAGTCCCTGGGTATCACCATGGCGGATCTTGCCAACCAGATTCGGCAGGCCTACTACGGGGATGAAGTGTTGAAGATCCAGCGGGGCAAGGATGATATCAAGGTTATGGTCAGGTATTCCCAAGAGGAAAGGGAGTCTGAATCCAGTATTGACGAAATGCGGATCAGAACCCGGGACGGCAGACAGATACCATTGAACCAGGTGGCCAACATTGACTTGGAACGCGGGTATTCAACCATCCAGAGAGTGAACCGCAAAAGGGTGATTACAGTAATTTCAGATGTGAATGAGGATGTTGCCAATGCCAGGAATATTGTTGCCGATCTTAAACAAAATTTTCTAGACGATCTGGTCCGGCACTTTCCCGGTGTGACCTATGACCTGGAAGGCCAGGCTAAAAGAACCAAGGAATCTTTAGACAGCCTTAAAAAAGGTTTCTCCCTTGCAGCCATGATTATATTTTTACTTTTGGCCAGCCAGTTCAGATCCTATATCCAGCCAGTGATTATTATGACCGCCATTCCATTTGGTTTGATCGGAGCAATTGTGGGTCATTTTATCATGGGTCTGGATATCACCATGATCAGTATCTTTGGTATTGTTGCCTTATCCGGCATTGTGGTGAACGATTCTTTGATTATTATTGATTTTATTAATAGGAAGGTCAGGGGAGGTATACTGGTCTTTGATGCAGTTATTGACGCCGGGCAAAACAGGTTCAGACCGGTTCTTTTAACTACTATCACCACAGTTGCGGGACTTTTCCCTTTGCTTTTAGAAACCAGTTTTCAGGCACAGTTTTTAATTCCCATGGCCGTGAGCATCAGCTTCGGGCTCATTGCCGCCACCCTTTTAACCCTGGTTTTTGTTCCCTCTCTTTATGTGGTGATCCAGGATGTGATAAGTATTTTTGTCTCCCATGACAAAACTAAATTGCCCCAAATGCAGTCCGAAGGACAGGAGTTTTTGATGGAAAAAGAACCATCGCCTATCCCTGTTCCCGGATCCGATGTTACTAAACAATAAAAGAATCAAAAATAGCCAATGGGTAAATATGGATAATATCTTTACAAAAGATTTTTGGATCAAGGTGTGGCAGGAAGATAAAGAAAACCAGACCTATGATGTCCACAGGGGATTTTCATCTGTGGACTATTGGGATAAGGCAGCAAAGAACTACAACAGCAATAAAAAGGAAAAAAGTTCAAGACGCCTTGAAAAGACCCTGGATTTTTTCAAAAAAAGC
>JAAEMC010000309.1 GCA_024225895.1 Desulfobacteraceae bacterium
GTGACTGAACGGACATATGCCCATGTTGACACCGGCACCTTCAAAGAAGAAGCCTTTGTCATTGAAGTAGATTAATAAAGTACGACATTACAATTTTATTTTTTTTACGAAATTGCCGATAATATAATCAAGGCGAAATTTTCGCGAGTTTTAATACCGAGATGATGTAAATACTTGACTCTTTTCGCGAAAGCCCTTATTATTATAGATGAAAGCCTTTCCTGAAGCACCTGTCCAGACAATCAATGACTGTCGGATGTAATCGTAATATATAGAGATTCAGCTATGAAAAGTTGTAAGTCATGTGGACAAATCGTCTCTGAAAAAATAACCACATGCCCGGCTTGCGGCAGCCAGCTTGTGGACCGGATCAAATTTATCGATTATTATCATATCCAGAAAATTATCCATGAAGGCCGGTCCTCGCTGCTCTTTAAGGCCACCAGGAGACGAAATGAAAAGCCGGTGTCCATCCGTTTATTCACAAAGGAATCCGGTGTTAATGAGAATGTTGCCCAACGGTTGAAACAAGAGCTTGACGAGCTACAGAAGCTGCCGCCTGATCATTTTGTACAACATTATGCTATTAAAAAAAGTGCAGAAGGCCATTGGTACAGGGTCAGTGAATGGGTTGAGGCAGATAGTTGGGGAAATATCTTTCTTTCCGATACATTAAATGATCAGCGCCGTCTTGTGACCCTATTTTTAAATATTGCTTCCTGTTTGGATATTCTTCATAAATCCAATCATTTCATGCCCTATCTTCTTATCAACGACATTCTTACAACCAAAGGCAAGCATAATGAGCTGAAAGTTAAGATCAACTATAAACTCTCCCGGTTCCTGGATCCGCAATCAAGCCATCACAGCCCCATGCTTCAAAAACTTTTGGACTGTCATCCGGATATTATCAACAACCGGGCCCTTGATTTTAAAAGCGCTATATGGTCCCTGGGAAAAATATTTGCTGAAATCCTTGCCGCGGATCATAATCTGACTGATTTTTCATCTAAAATCGACACCTTGGATCATGTAGATCCTGATCTTGCAGTCCTGGTAAAAATTATGTTATCAGATGATCCTGATCTTCGTCCCCAGAGCATGGCAAAGGTTGTCTCCTCCCTTTCACGAATTTTGAACCGCCTGCCCTATTCTAAAAACGAGTCAATAAAACAAAAAAAACCCAGGCTCATCAATGAAATCAACTGGATGAAACGGGTGATTGTCTTTTTGATTTTTGTTGTGATCGGATTCTCAACCTTCAGCACCCTGTTCTGGTTGTTCCCGCAGACAGGCCAGGTGAAAAAGGAGGCTGAGTTTGCAACTTTGGTGGAATCCTATGCCGACTCCATTGCATTTGTAATGGTGGAATACTGGCTAAAAGAGAATGAGACTGTCCTCTACAAAAAAAAGGTAGAAGGAACCGCGTTTCTTGTGGACCAGAACGGATATCTTCTGACAAACCGCCATGTGGCCTGCCCATGGCTGGATGATGTGGCTCTATTCCAATTATTTAGCCAGTATTCCATCATGAAAAAATCGGTGGAGTTTGATTTTCGGATGTTTTTGTGGTTTGAAGGA
>JAAEMC010000310.1 GCA_024225895.1 Desulfobacteraceae bacterium
TCGTCTTTATTTGTAAAATTAAATGTCAATCATAAATATTTCTTGAGAAATTGTCTTTTAACACAAACTCTATTGTAAATTAAAGCAAATAAGTGAATCTTAATTGGTTTTATGTGATTATTGGGGTTTACAATTTTGACTCATATCAAGTATAAAAAAGAATAGATTTCAACCATGAATCATAATATTTCTAAGGCTTATTGAATTTATGCAGGATCAAAACGATAAACGGTTTTCTTCTCACAACATTTGTACTGCCCTTTTAAAATCCAAAGTCATATCCGGGAAACAGGCACAGGAACTATTAAAAAGGGAAAAGAAAGTTGCGCAGTTCCTGTTCAAGCAAAAAACCAAAAACTCCGGGCAGCCCATGACGGCGGAAGCCTTAAAGAAGACGGTTTCGTTTGTTGAAGTTATTGAATATCTGAAAATTGAAAGACTGGACACCCCTGGAAAACTGGTTGATGAAGATCTGATTTATCAAATTTTGGCCAGGGAGTGGAAAAAGGAATTCAAAAAGATTGACCCCCTTAAGCTGGAACTGAATCTGGTCACCGGAACCATCCCGAAATCTTTTGCCATGAAACATGAATTGCTGCCGTTGAAGGTTGAAGAGGGAAAGCTGATTGTCGCCACACCCAATCCCTTTAATTATGAAGCCATTAAAGATGTTGAAATGGTTTCCAAGCTGAAAATAAAAACAGTGGTCAGTTCCAGGTCAGACATCAACAAGCTCATCAATGAATTTTTTGGCTTTAAATATTCCATTGCAGCGGCAGAGGATCTTTTTGCAAGTAAAGGGGTGGATTTAGGCAACCTGGAACAGTATGTCAGCATCACATCTTCTGACGAGCTTCCTTCTACAGACCAGCATATCGTCAATGCAGTGAATCACCTTTTTTCCTATGCTTTTGACCAGAAAGCCAGTGATATCCATATTGAACCCAAGAGGGAAATTTGTCTTGTCAGAATGCGTATTGACGGGGTGCTTCACACTGTATACAAGCTGCCCAAGCGTTTGCACAATGCTGTAATCAGTCGCATTAAAACTCTTTCCCGGTTGGACATGGCTGAAAAAAGAAGGCCCCAGGACGGCAGAATAAAACTGGAAAAAGATAAGACTGAAGTGGAGATCAGGGTTTCCACCATTCCAGTGGCATTTGGGGAGAAAGTGGTAATGCGGCTTATGGACCCTGATGTTCTTTTTCAGGACCTTGAGGCGCTGGGTTTTTTTAAAGATGAATTTGAGAGGTATAAAAGTTTAATCACCATGCCTTTTGGGATTGTTCTTGTGACGGGCCCCACAGGCTCCGGAAAGTCAACAACCCTTTACTCAAGCTTGAGGATGCTCTCCTCACCGGAAGTGAATGTCACAACGGTTGAGGATCCCATTGAGATGATCCATGAGGAATTTAACCAGATCGCTGTTCAACCAGCCATTGATGTTACCTTTGGATCTGTTTTGAGAAATATCATGCGCCAGGATCCGGATATAATAATGGTAGGTGAAATCAGGGATCTTGAAACAGCACAGGCAGCAGTACAGGCCGCCTTAACCGGTCATCTGGTTTTGTCTACGCTGCATACCAATGATTCGGTTTCATCTATTTACCGGCTGCTTGATTTAGGAATACCTCCCTATTTAATTCATTCTTCCTTAAATGGAATTGTTGCTCAGCGCCTGGTTCGCAAAATTTGCCCGGACTGCGCTCAGATAATTGAGATGGATGCGCAGGATCTGGCCCAGCTAGGGCTTAAGTTAAATAAGAAAGGTGTCATTAAACTAAAACACGGCAAAGGGTGCACAAAATGCCGGAATACCGGATATAAGGGACGAACAGGCATTTACGAAATCATGCCTTATTCAGAACCATTGAAAGAGCTGGTATCTGCCCAGGCCGGAGTGGAAGTACTGCGAAAAAAGGCAAGGGATGAAGGTCTGGTGCTTTTACGGCAGAACGGTATTCAAAAAATGCTTAAAGGTTATACGACCTATCAGGAAATATTACGTGTGACAGGGGATCATGGGTAATTATAAAAGCATCTTATGCTTTTTTTGATCAGTTGACCTGATCCCCCTCTAAAATCACCTCACTTGAAGAAAGTATCAATACTGTTGATGATTTTTCTTCTGTGTGAAGTACGATCAGTTTTCCCACCATATCTGAGTTTAATTTAGGCAGTTCTTCTTTATTGTTGGGCCAGACCGGCCTGTTGACCGGCAGTTCTTTAAAAATTGTATACATCTGGCCTGGTTTGATATTGTCTTTTTTGCCAAGATCGATAAACGAAACTGATTTGTCATTGAGCAGGGCATTATTCTCTTCAGAGCAAAGGAAAATCGCATCAATGGGTGAGGGATCCTCTTTCACTTTTAGCTCGGTGACCCTGTTTTGATAAGGCATGAGCATATGACCGGCACGGGTGATCCGGATGGATTTTAAAATTTTCGCTTTAGCATAGCTTCCGTGGAATTCAAGGATCTCTAATTCTCCCCGGATCAGATGTTTTATGCCTGTAAAATGCCTCCCGTTTATGCGCTTGGTTACTTTTTCAGTTGAAAAAATGTGGTATTTTGCGCCGACCAGCAACTCCCCGTTTCCGGATGGCTTGATATAAATAATATCATCAGGACCCATGACATATTGGTTGTTATTTTCCTTAATGACTTTTCCTAGAGAAGGTACCTGCTTGTCCTTTATGAATCCGATATTGTTCATCCGGGTGTAGGAGAAGGTGACTTCAATCTTCTCAGGCGGTTTTGAAGGAACAGGTTCGGCTTTTGCTATTTGAGGAGGAGCCTTTTTTTTGAATATGCGATCCTTTAAAAATATTCTGATTTTCTTTCCCGGATAGATCCAATGAGGATTTTTTATCTTCTGCTCATTAAGTTCCCATAGCCCCGGCCAATCCCAGTTGGAGTTGTAAAATTTTTGTGACAAATCCCAGAGGGTGTCCCCTTTTTGTATGGTATAAAAAAAGCTGGCATCCTCTTCAGAGCCTGATGCTTTTTTTTCAGTGGCAAAGGTTGAAGGAATTAATACAAAGCCCAAAAGGAGGAATACGATAAAGAGCGCGATTCGTTTTGGGATTTTCATGTCATTGCCTCCTGGATTGGTTATGGTTATTGGAATCTTGACTTTATTTAAACTCCTGTTCTATAAAAAGTCAAGAATAGTTGCTATTATCTTTAATTAGTTTTACTTAACTGGATCAAATATGAAACATATTGCCAATCTGCTTTTTGAAGTTCGAATTTTAAAAGAATTGAACAGATGCGGTTATGCTTTTTTAGGACAGGGAAAGGAAAGTATTGCCGAGCATAGTTTTATGACAGCCTTTATTTGTTTTGCCATGGCCAGGATCGAACCTGAGGTTAATAGTGAAAA
>JAAEMC010000311.1 GCA_024225895.1 Desulfobacteraceae bacterium
ATTTTCAGGGGTCAGATAAGTTCCGCCAAATCCATTGCAGCATTGCCCGCATTGCTGGCACTCAAAAATATCATTACCTCTTTTAAATTCAGAATCCATGCCTTTTTTCCAAAGCCTTTTGCATGGTGAGCTGGTCCACATATTGAAGATCACTGCCCATGGGAATCCCGGAAGCAATCCGGGTGATCTTGATTTGCGTTTTTTTAAGTCGATCCATGATATAGGCAGCAGTGGCTTCACCTTCCACATTGGTTTTCGTTGCAAGAATGATTTCATGAATCTGTTTGGGATCTGCACGCAAGATTAGTTCGGCAATCCGGATGTCATCAGGGCCAATGCCGTCAATGGGGGAAAGCGCTCCTCCTAAAATATGATAGGTGCCTGAAAAAGAATGGGATTTTTCAATGGCTGCCATATCGGTGGGGTTCTCCACCACACAGATAAGCGATTGATCCCGCATGGAATCTGAGCAAATTTTACAGCGTTTATCATCACTTAGTGAAAAACATGTGCTGCATAGTTTTATGGTGTTTTTAAGCTCTAAGATATCAGATGCCAGCCGGGCAGCCTCATGGTCTGGTGCATGCAGAATATGCAATGCAAGTCTTTCACCTGTTTTTTTTCCGATCCCCGGAAGCTTTGAAAGGCTTTCAATGAGTTTTAAAATGGATTCAGGATAATGTGTCACTGTTTTTTAAAGTCCTGGGATGTTTAATCCGCCGGTCAGTTTGTTCATTTCCGATGAAATCATTTCCTGGGACTTGTTCAGTGCATCATTGACCGCTGCCATAACAAGGTCCTGGAGCATTTCAATATCTTCAGGATCCACGACTTCTGGCTCCAATACAATGGATTCAATTTTTTGTCCGCCGTTTGCAACTACCTTGACCATTCCACCGCCTGCAGACGCTTCAACTGTTTTAAGGGCGAGACCTTCCTGGGCTTTGAGCATTTTTTTTTGAAGATTCTGGGCCTGCTTCATCATTTGATTCATATTTTTCATAATTAATAGCTCCTCAATTAATAATTAATAATTTCTCCATTAAATAGTTTTCTGGCTTCTTGTACAAGGGGATGATGCAATACCGTCTGCTTTTTTTTTAAATCAGATCCGTTTTTATGATTTTGACCATTCCCAGTTTCTAAACCGATGTTAATTATAAGGTTTTTGCCGAAAAACTCCTTACATTTTTTTCCAAGTTCATTTTTTTTGGACTCAAGTCGTGATTTGTTTAAAGCTGAACACTGAATCAACTCAAGGATGATGTCATCTTTTGTTTCTTCTTTTTTGATGCCATTTGATAAGAGCGCAAAAATAAAGGGATGTTTTTTTTCAATTCTTGATAAAAATGCTTCCCAGGTTGGTGGAGGTGTCAAAACCTCTTTAGGGGGATCTGCATTTATGACAGGTTCCTTGGCCTCTTCACTTTCCGGTTGAATATGTTTTTTTTTTTCACTGGCTTGGGATTGCGGAACCTGGGGTGTTTTGTCGATTTTCTTTGCCAGGGAATCTAATTTTTGAATCACCTGGTCAATCTGGGCGCCCGGGTTCACCTGGACAAGCCTTAACAGAACCATTTCAATAGCGGTTTTGGTGTCTGAAGCATATCGGACCAGTGATTCTTCATCCAGAAGAATTTTCAGCAGCATGTTTAAATGGCCGGCAGATATGTCAGAAACCAGATCGGCTATTTTTTGCTTTTCCGCATCCGTAATATCGGCCGACATGCTTTCGATCCCACAGATTTTAATAATATTCAAGTTTCTGAAATGAAGAATAATATTGGTATATATCTTTTTTAAATCATGGCCTAAATCATTGATTTGGTGGATTAGGTCTATCAATATAGATCCATTGGATTCAAAGATGGCGCTTGCGATGTCAAACATAATTTTCCGGTCAATAACACCCAATCCGTCTAAAACGCGTTCATGGTCTATTTCTTTTTCATTGGCAGCAGAAAGCACCCGGTCCAGCAGACTTAAGGAATCCCGAATAGAGCCATCTGCTTCCAGGGCAATTAAGTCGAGGCTTTCTTTTAAAATCTCAAAGCCTTCTTTTTGGCACAAACTTTTTAGATGATTGGAAATCATCTCCAGGGGGACCCTGCCAAGATCATGGCGCTGGCATCTTGATAATATGGTTGCCGGTATTTTATGGACCTCTGTAGTAGCAAAGATGAAAAGTACATGTTCCGGTGGTTCTTCGAGGGTTTTTAACAACGCGTTAAACGCAGCCGTTGAGAGCATGTGAACTTCATCAATAATATAGATTTTATATGTTGCCGAAGACGGCATGTAGGTCACATTTTCACGCAGTTCTCTTATCTGGTCGACGCTATTATTGGATGCACCGTCAATTTCAAATACATCAGCTGCGTGGCCTGAAATGATATCAGTACAAGCCGTGCAATTATTGCAGGGTGTTGGGGTTGGCCCTGTCGCGCAGTTCATGGCTTTGGCCAGAATCCGGGCAATGGTCGTTTTCCCAGTGCCTCTGGGGCCTGTTAAAAGAATTGCATGGGCAACCCTGTCTGAGGAGATGGCATTTGCAAGAGTTTGGGTGACATGATCTTGACCGATGACTTCTTCAAAGACTTGGGGTCGGTATTTTAATGCTAATACTTGGTATGACATTTTGTCCGGTCTGATTCATGGCGGAGAGGGTGGGATTCGAACCCACGGTACCCGGTTAGGATACACACGCTTTCCAGGCGTGCACCTTCAGCCGCTCGGTCACCTCTCC
>JAAEMC010000312.1 GCA_024225895.1 Desulfobacteraceae bacterium
ACCTGTTCCCTTATCCAAATGAAGACCGATGGGAAAATTTTTTAATCCAATACCGACAGATTAGAAAACAATTTCATACAGAATCAAATTTTTCCCGACCTGCCATTTGGCAGGCTGTTTACGATCATTTCAGTTGCAAAGCTGACGCTTTAAAGCTTGAAGAATTGGAAACAGAGTACTGGAATCTTGTTAAGTCCAAGACAAGACCATTCCCCGAAACCATCAATGTTTTGGAGAATCTTTCAAAACTATTTCAATTGGGAATTATCACAAACACACAGGGGCAGAAAATTAGAGGTAATCACCGGATATCACTTTTTCCCGATATTGAGGAATTTTTTGAAACCATCATTATTGCAGGTGAATCAGGGTTGCCCCCAAAGCCGGACTCTAAGCCTTTTATAGTCTGTCTTGAAAAAATGAATATTCGGCCTTCCGAGGCAATTTATGTAGGAGATGATTTCCAAAAAGATGTCTGTGGTGCAGGTGATGCAGGTCTTTATCCGATATGGTTAAAGCACCACAGTGTAAAACGAACATGGCCAAACCCTGAGCTCAACAATAATTTTAAAATAATAACAGATCTTAATCAACTTCTCCAAACCCCAATAACCAGTGTTTATTCATGACAGGATTGTCATACATGCACCATAGCGAATCGATGATGTACAAGAATATGTTGGCTTGTATTAATTCCTTTGAATTTGAAGAGGCCTTGAGAATTAGCCGTGAGAATAATGTGATGCCCGCAGCGGAAGATATTGATCAAATTATCAAAGAATTTTCTTTGCAAAGGGAACTAATGGGTTCAATCCGCCCATTTCATCAAATGCATCGAAGGATAAAAGCCTTAAAAAGATTTCGTGACCATGGGTGTGATCCAAAAAAAATAATTGAAAAAGTAGTACTGCCGGGAGGGTATTCAGGTAAGATTCTGATGGTAGCAATCATGGGGGGGGAGATTGATAATCTTGTCTGCCTCCGGTCCGGAGACCTTTGGCATCGGGAAATCCTAAGAAACACTGAGAATGAAATCAGGGATCTGGGTTTTCCTAACAGTATAGTTCACGAACTTGGCGGAGCCCATGTCCGGTTTGAAAAAAATAATGATATTGTCATATTTGGAACAAGTGATGATTTTGGATCATGTGACAAGGCCTATGCGTCAAAACTCATAAAACAGGTCTTTGAAGATAGGAATGTAATGGTTCTATAGCAAATCGCAAAAATATGTTCCGATACTACGGTACCTGTTTCTATCATGTATGGCGAAGATCCTCTTGATACCACAGTCGATTTGCTCAAAGGCGATTCCATTAATCTATCATGTTTGTAGGAACTTTATTTTGGGAATCGCTATAAAGTGACAATCAAGGGAATCAGATGAGCAGAGAAAAATTCAAAATTATCCTTTACTGCTGGCTCATTTATGGTTTCTTTTACCTGAACCGATTAAACCTGTCTCCTGTAATTCCACTGATAATGTCTGATCTTGAAATCTCCCATGCCCGTATCGGCCTTATTGGTGCATCCTTTTATGCTTTTTATACGATGATCCAGCTTCCTGCCGGATACTTGAGTGATCTGTTCGGAGCAAGGAAGATTCTTTTCGCAGGCGGATTGATTTCTGCTTTTTCAAATATAATTTTCAGTGTTGGCAGCGGATTGTGGCATTTAATACCTTCCCAGTGCCTCAATGGTCTGGGACAGGGTTGCGGATTCAGCCCGATTATCAAAATTATCGACCAACACTTTCCTTTTAGTCAAAGAGGGAGAGTGCTTGGTTTAGTGATGACGTCCACAGCTGTTTTCAATGTTGCGGTTTTCTTTCTTGCCGGATATATCGGCCAAACATTTGGTTGGCGCGCGGTATTCTGGTCTGCGCCTCTGGTTTTTATACCTGTTCTTTTCCTTTTTAAAACCAAGATGAGAATACCATCATTGGATATACCTTTAAAGGAGGCTTTGACTGAGCCCAGTGCCCCTGAGACAATTAAACTCAAATCTTTTATCAGGACTAACAGCCTGGTCTTTTCAAGAGAGTTGTGTTTGTTGGGGTTGGGCTTTTTCTCTCTGTGTTATATCACGTACAGTAATTTGATATGGCTGCCTTCCTTTATATTTGAAAGCTATCATGTCTCCCTGGTTCAGGCCAGTTTTATTGCAGCACTTTATCCCTTGTCAGGATTTGTTTCCAGGCCCCTGGGCGGATATATATCGGATGTGATTTTTAAGGGTAAAAGAAAACAGACCATCTTGATCGGGTTGTTCGCTATTCTGGTATCAACGTTGCTGTTGGCCCGGATTGAAGACTTTCATATTAATATTTATTTTATTATTCTGATCGGATTTTTTGATAATTTAATAGGACCTTTGTTCTTTGCATGGATGCTGGATTTAGTACCAAACAATCGAAGTGGAAGTGGAGCAGGTGCGCTTCAGTTTTTTGGCCATACAGGAACAATACTTTCAATCTATTTTTCAGGCATCATAGTGGATGTTTTTCAATCATACCGACCGTTTTTTATGATTCTGTGTGGTATCTCAATTTTGGGAACGATATCAGTCTGTCTGATTTCTGAACGCGGAGAAAAAAAAATATGAAAGCAATAACTTTGGAACAGCCTTTTGCCTCTCTTGTAAGCATAGGTGCCAAAACCATTGAAACCCGTCCTTGGTCTACGGAATATCGAGGGCTTGTGGCCATCCATGCCGCAAATATTTCTATTCAATCAATCGATCCCTATTGCCGAAATATACTATATTCAGCCGGGTTGAATTATGAGAAACTACCCCTGGGAAAAATAGTTGCCATTGCACATCTGGTAGATTGCAAAGAAGTCATCACTGAGCAAATTCCCTGTTACCCACAGCTTGCGTTCAGTGATTTTACACCGGGATGGTATGCGTTGGAGCTTGCTG
>JAAEMC010000313.1 GCA_024225895.1 Desulfobacteraceae bacterium
CTAATATATCAACGAAACTAATAAACTTTTCTTTAAATATCACGGTACTATTACTCATTTTGCAATCCTTCTATATTAATTAGCTTTTCGATTTTAATCATGTTTAGTTCCACCATGCTAATAATTGAAACCATATTGATAGCTTCAAATAAAATTTGCCCGGTACAATAATGGCTATATGGATATCGATAAGTCAAATCAACAAATATGATATAATACATAATTTTTAGTTATATTTTACCAAATCACACTGGTCCTACCTTGAGACCTATTTGATAACAGGTAAAATTCTCTTTTTTGATATGATTAAAATCAAATGATTTTTCTTTCATGGTTCTTGACTCATACAGTTTACTTGCAGGCATGTGCCAGGATCTGGGAAACATCTTTAACCGGTATACTGTCATTGTTTTCCGCTATTCCGTCCTTAAGCATAGTAATACAGAACGGGCACCCTGCCGCCACAATATCCGCTTTTGTTGCAAGCACCTGTTTTGCACGTTCAGAATTGATCCGGCTGCCAATGGTCTCCTCCATGAACATTCTGGCCCCGCCGGCACCGCAGCACATGGCATTATCTTTAATCTCTTTCATTTCAACCGGTGGCCTGCCCTGATTAATTGCAGTCAAAAGTTTTCTGGGTGTTTCATAAATATGATTCCACCGGCCCAGATAGCACGAGTCATGGAAGGTGATATTCCCAAAGTCTTGAGATTTCAGTTCAAGTTTCCCCTGTTTGATTAACTGATAAAAATAGTTCAAATGATGAACTACATCAAATGTACCACCGAAACCAGGGTATTCATTTTTCATAATATTGTAGCAATGAGGGCAGCCCGTTAATATCTTTTTCGGCCTGTAGTGACTCAATAAATCAACATTTTCCTGAATCATCATCTGGGCAAGATACTCATTTCCGCTGCGTCTGGCCACATCTCCGTTGCATCGTTCCTCAGGTCCAAGTATGGCAAAATCAATGTCCGCCTTTTTTAGAATAGTTGCAATGGCTTTGGATATCTTTATACCCTGGTCATCAAATGATCCTGCACACCCGACAAAATACAGGAGATCCGCTTCCGGGTGATCCGTCATCAGCGGTATATCCATCCCCTTGCACCAGTCACCCCTTGAATCACTACTGAATCCCCAGGGATTAGACTGATTTTCAAGATTATTAAATGTATCCTGCATTTCGTGCGGAAATGATGCCTCCATCAAAACCTGGTTTTTTCTCGTTTCAAGGAGTATATCAAGATGCTCGATATTGACAGGGCAGATATCTTCGCATGCCCTGCAGGTTGTACACGACCAGATGACGTCGGCATTGAAATGTTCATTGTCCGGGCTGACCAGTGGTGGAATAATTTCCACATCCTCTCCGTCAATGATTACATCCCCGTGATCGATCAATTCATGTTTCAGGTGTGAAATGATTTTTTTGGGCGACAATGGTTTACCTGTCCGGTCAGCAGGACATCTTTCCTGGCATCGGCCACACTCGGTACATGCATACAGATCAAGTACATTTTTCCAGTGCATTTCACTGACCCGGCCAAGACCGAAGCTCTCCACCTCTTCATCTTCAATATCTGTCTTGACCATGGGATTTTCAACTTCAAGGGATTTTAAAAAAACATTGGGAATGGCTGCCAGGAGATGCAAATGCTTTGATCCCGGAATATAGATCAGAAACCCGAGTATCGTCAGTAAGTGGACCCAGTAAGAAACTTCTAATCCAAAAATCTGTGCCGATCCCGAAAGGGAAGCCAAGCTCAGCCCTGATGCCAGCGACGCTGAGATGGTTAAATTTTGCGATACATCATGACTGTAACCCGGGAGCACAGCATAAAAGCTGTTGTAACTGTAAAACGAGACAATGATAACCGCCGTGAAGAGTATGATCAGTTTAGCATCCCGCCCATTTGTCAAATAATCCGGCTTTTTAATCAGTCGTCTGTATAATCCGTATCCAAGCCCTATGAGAACAAAAACAGCAACCGTGTCGGCGATCTTGAGATATCCACCTAAAGTATTGGCTATGGCAAACTTATGAAATACTCCTTGTATCATCATTTCTATAGAATGCGGTTGAATCGCGAGAAATCCGAAAAAAATCAACATATGTGCGAAACCCGGAATCGGTTTCCTAAGTACATTGGACTGGCCGATAACATCTGAGAGCAGGACCTTTATCCGTGCCTGAATACGATCCGGCTTGAACTCTTTTTTCCCTTTGACGGCCAGCATCAGCTGAATCAGTCTTTTCACACGGATAACAAATAATCCAAATCCGATCACGAGCATTAGTACCATCAAACATGACTTGAAAATGTAATACTTTTCCATGAGTTAATTCTCCAAAGAAAAATAAATTCGGATATAGTATCCGAATTTATTACTTTAATGCCTCGGTTATTGCCGGCACAATCTCGAAAAGATCACCAATAATTCCATAGTCACATTTCCCAAGAATGGGAGCATCTTTATCCGTATTTATGGCCACAATAATTTTAGATGTTTTCATTCCTGCATAGTGCTGGACCGCCCCTGAAATACCACAGGCAATATATAATTTTGGAGATACGGTCTTACCCGTCTGCCCCACCTGCATACCGTGGAGGGCAAATCCTGCATCAACCGCAGATCTGGATGCCCCGACAGCTGCCCCGAGTTTTGATGCACATTCATTTAATATAGAGAAATTTTTCTCAGATCCAACGGGACGTCCTCCGGAGATGATGATATTGGCCTCTGTCAGGTCTAGTCGGTTGGAATCGCTTTGTTTTATTTCTTTAATCCGTACACCGACAGGGCCGTCAACTAATGCATCAAAGGAAATAATCTCTGCTTTACCGGGACTTTTTGCAGGCTCAATGGCGTTGGGACGGATGCCACTTATAAAATAGTCACTTTCAATTTTCACTTCTGCTGTGGTTTTTCCGGAAAAATGGGATTTTATGACTGTTTTCTTCGTTAAATCCACACTTATACAGTCCTGAATCAAGGGTTTGTTCATCCGGGATGCAATACGGCTTAATAGATCCTTACCAATTGGACTGCTCAAGCCAATCAAAGACATGATGCCGTATTCTTCCATTGTTTTAATTATTGCCCGAGCTATCAGATCCGGGCTTTTCATCAGGTCAGCTTTTGAAGATGAAATTCTTACTATCCTTGTTGCACCATATTGTTCAAGAGTGTTAAATCGGCTGTCAGCATCTTCGAATACCAATGCATAAACCTCATTGTTTCCTCTGTCTGATGCTGCAGTCAAGACACCAAGATTACTTTTTTTTATTTTACCATTTGTAATTTCTATCAAGGCTCCAACAATTGACATATCCACCTCCTGATATTGATTGCTAAGGGTCGGCTCAAAAATCAGTTCACATTCTGTTTGTAAAATGTTCAATCCTTTTGGAACTTTTGCAAATAGATTATGTGAAGTTATTTTTTAACGATCCCTAAATGCTGTTTTTAAATCAATGCTTCTTCTTCAAGCAACTCAACAAATCTACTTGCGGCTTCAACTGGTGTGCCTTCAATAATATTGGCCTGCCCTTTTTCCGGAATCAGCGAGAATGACATAATCACCGTCTTGTCTACTGGCAACTGAGGTACAAGTTCTGTGAGTGCAATTTCCTTAACAGGTTTTCGCTTAGCTTTAAGAATATCCGGCAATTTGGGATATCGGGGTTCATTCAGGCCTTTTGTGGCACCAATAAGACATGGCATATCGAGTTCCATAACTGCAATTTCTCCATTTCCCCGCTCACATTCAACTGTTGCCAGACCATTATCCAGCATCATTGACACTGCATCGGTAACTACCGGCATACCCAGTCCTAAGGCAAGGCGATATTGTATCTGCATACCTTCCGTATCTACCGACTGCTTTCCGGTAATGACCAGATCTGCTCCACCCTCTTTTTGAATAATATTTTTAAGCGCCAGTCCGGTTGTCATTGCATCTGTAATAAGCATATCCGTTTTGATGTGGATTCCCCTGTCTGCTCCCATGGCCAGAGCTGAACGGATCGTGGCAAGAGCTTGATCCGTACCAAGAGTCACAATGATAACTTCCACTCCTTTTTCTTTTTTTATCTGTACTGCCTGTTCAATGGCATACTCATCATAGGGATTCACAACAAACTTAACATTGTCATCAAAATTGCTGCCATCTATAATTTTTATATTGGCTGCAGTATCAGGAACATGTTTTACGCATACAAAAATTTTCATTCTTTTTGCCCTTTCTCATTAATAAATATAATCTTTTCAGGGATTTATTCCTGAGCTTTTTATCAATCTTTTTACATAACAAGTCAAAATACTAATATTAAATTTTTATAACTTATTGTTATATTCTTTTGCTTGACTAATTATAGATTTACTCTTAAATGAGAACCTATGAATCTCAATCAACTCAAACTTTTCTATCTTGCAATCAAATACAAAAACCTAAGTCATGCCGCCCAGGAATTAAATATTACTCAACCAGCTGTTACAAAAGGTATTCAAAGGCTTCAGGAGTATTATGAAGTGCCCCTTTTTCATAAGTTAGGAAAAAATATGCGGCTGACTCAAGCTGGGGATGATCTGTTTAAAATTGCAATAAAGATATTTGAGCTTGAAAAACGTGCTGATGACTGTATGGCTGAATACCAAAAAGAAAACTTAAAGCATCTCAAAATAAGTGCCTCTGAAAGCATTGGGGCATATTATCTTCCAGAATATATCAACCAGTTTAGCAACAGAGTACCAGGAGCCCAGGTCTCATTAGAAATCATTTCAAATCAACAGGTTATTGAGAACACGATCAATCTGAAAAATGATGTTGGTTTTGTTTCATTTCCAGTAAAAAATAAAAAATTAAAAACAATCGAGATCATTAAAGATGAAATCGTTATCATTTTAAACCCCTCTCACCCTTTAGTAAAAAAGCGCCGGCTAAATGCTTCAGATCTTGAAGGCCATATGATTATTATGCATGAGCAGGGATCATATTTTCAAAAAATGATTCAGGATCTATTAGATATGAATAATGTTACAGTAACCATGCCCATTACTTTCTCAAATAATGAAGCCATTAAAAAAGCTGTGGAAGGGGGAATGGGAATTGCCCCGATTTCAAAAAAAGTAGCAACAAAAGAAATTGAATCAGGAAAGCTGGTTGCGCTTTCATTAACCTCAACACCTCTATATAGACCATTTTATATGATTCGCCACAAAGAAAGGTTTCTCTCAAGCTTGCTGGGAAAGTTTATCACCATGATCAAGCACAAATAA
>JAAEMC010000314.1 GCA_024225895.1 Desulfobacteraceae bacterium
CCCTGCATTGCGTTCAAGAAGAAGTAATGGATATATTATCCGATAAATTACATGCCCAGAAAATATTTACCGGAAATACTATTTACCTTGAAAAAGAAAGTGTTCCATCCGAGGTAAACACAATTTTGCAATCTAGTCCCTGATGGTACAGACTCATTCCTGCTTCCGCTTTCCAAAATTAACAGATTTTCATTCATTGCAGGTAGTTGAGTCTGGATATTTTAATTATTCAGGGTTTTAAAATAGATGGTGAGGCTGGCGATATCATATACAATACTCCATTGAGTATTGTAAGGAAATATATTGTGTTCAACACTTTTTAAAAGATCAAAAGCATATTGGACAGGGGAAGTCTCATTTTGAGGGGCATATTTTTTCACCTGGTCTGCTGCCCAAAAAAAGCGCTCAAAGGAAATATATTTATCTTCTTTGGGGATGGTGCCGGCTTTCCACGTTTCAATGGATTTGGAATAAGGATTGTTGGTAAGGGCTTTGACTTTCAGTTTTTCTTTGATGTGAACCACTTGATCATTGCCAAGAAACTCAAAAACCACGCATTGTGGACAGTCAAGTAAAAATATGATTATTCCTGCCAATACTCTGGTTTATCCAGGGCGTTGGCACAAATCACCTTTGCTTTTACATTGCCAATTATATCCGGACAAAGAGCCTGTACCATCCAGGCACCGGCATCTTTTACCGGAATAGGATACGGGGCATCCAACCCAAGACATCCAGCAGGTGTAAATCCATGTTTGGGATAGTATCCCGGGTGTCCCAATACAAATACCAGTTCCACAAAGGATTCAGATAATTGCTCAAGCCCTGTTTGAATGAGTTTGCCGCCAACACCTTTATTCTGGGCTTTTGGAAGGACTGCCAGGGGTGCCAGAAGAGCCACTGATACATCTTTTCCATCTATTTGTTCACTTAATTGTGCACGGGTAAATAAAATATGACCCACTGCCTTATCATTTTCAAACGCCAATAGGGAAAGAAGGGGTTTTGCAGTCTCATCTTTCAAAAGATTATCTACCAATTGGGCCTCATCATCCTCTCCAAAGGCCAACTTTTCCACTTTCAATACATCTGTTAAATCTGAATCCAGTGCTTTTCTTATCTGCATATCTTTCTCCATTTAAATTTTAAATCAGGGCGTACAGCCAGCAGGACAATTTTGATCTTTTCGGCACACAAAATATTCAAAGAAAAATAATTTCATTCTATTTGGCACTGAAAACAGGCACCCCCCTGGAAGTAAAGGATATGCCCTGCCCGGACTGCGTGCCGATCATGACCGCTTCGATAATTGGCGGGTTGGATAATTGTCCTGATTTCCACTTGACGATAAAATTCGCACCGGAACCGCCCTCTTTATCTTTCTGATGAATCAGGTACCGGGTCGCTTCCAATGGATTCAAGGAGACAGGTGCTGTGATAAAATTCTTTAGAAATTTCCCTTCGGTTTCGTGATAGCTGACTTCTGTGATGGTAATGGGATTTGACGGATCAATATTCCGGATGCTTAAGGTGATCGTCAGCAGATATTTTTGCTCTTTATTGCCTATATAAATGTGGGAATACGCAGGCACATAAATGGTCTGGCCATTGGACAATCTATTATTACACCCAGGCCCGGCCTCTGCATTGACTGCAAGTGCGGCAGCCATGATCATCCATATTAAAAACATTTTTACTTTCATTTTTTTCCTCCTTAAATTGCCGTATTCTTTGCCTTTTTATGCAGGAACAGGGATGTCCGGCGTAAAAGGCCATCTTTATATTATAAATTTATCAAACCGCTTCTTATTTCTGCTTTGTTGTGATCATTTCTATAGCTTTTTCCAGTGCCATATTGAATTCTTTTGATTTGTTCATCATCAAAAAATGATCTGCCCCTTTGAGCACAATGGCATCAAAAGAAAACATATGTCTGCGGTTGGCATCGTAGTTTATCGGCCACAGGTCTCCATTGACGACAACGACAGGAACTTGAATTGCTTCAAATATGGTGGCTGCCTCTCCAGTGACATATTGATCTCTAAAATATTTCATGGCACTTAAAGCGATGGTTTCAGGTGCTGCCGTCATATCTGAAAGAATCCATTCTTTCAATTTCGGATCTGTCCCAGGATAGATCATTTCAGTGACAAACTGCCGGCAGCTGCCGGTAAAATTTTCTCTCAAAGGCGCCATGGCCTGATCAGATTGCTCACGGGTCAAAGGATACTCAATATTTTCCAATGTATCAACACCGATGAGACCAATTACCTGTTTCGGCATAAGTCTTGCCGCTTCTGCTATCACAGAACCGCCCATGGAATGACCGATTAAAATGACTTTTGAGCCGCCTGCAGCATCCACCACTGCTTTGACATCTAGCCCAAAAGCCTTCATGGTATATTCACTCCGGCCTTTACCAGAATGACCATGCCCTGCAAGATCAAGGGCCACCACCTGGTGGCTTTTGGCAAAATAGCCTATCTGGTTGCGCCAATAGCGGGCATCACAACTCCACCCGTGAACAAATACGAGGGCAGGCTCCCCATTACCGTATATTTCATAGCTAATGGGAGTACCGTCCTTTGAAACAGCTATCCGGGGCCATTGCGCCTGTGTTGATGCCGTACCCATCAATACAATAGCGGCTGCTATTGCCAACAGCAAAACCGTTTTCTTATGAATTAGTAATCGCTTAATATTTTTCTGTTTTAAATTCATTGGTTTCATTGCCTTTTTTTATTGCCCTTCCATTGGCGGCATAGACGGCGCAGGCGGCAACACGGGGTTTTCCCCTTTGATGAGGCTATCTGTCCGCATCTGGATCAACGGATTTGACTCCGGATGGGTAAAAACATAAAACTGCTCATTGATAATGGCATCGAATACTTGATCAGCTACCTTGGACGAGGGCATCCCGTTTTTAATCAATTGCCGGAACATCGCTTCCGTATCCACCGGTCCATCGGGCTTTTTCAGGGTTGAAGGATCATTTTTATACTCTTCCTGGCGATGGCTCTCTGCGTCCATGAGATTGGTGTTCACAAAATCGGGGCATACTACGGAAACCTTGATATCGCTTTGCCGAATAGCCAGATCATGGTGGAGTTGTTCTGAAACAGCTACAACAGCGTGTTTGGTCAGATGATAAACTGCTGACGGATGATAGGTCATCACGCCTGCCAGCGAAGACATATTCACAACATGGCAAGGGCTTTTCTGCTCGATCATCATGGGAATAAATTCCCTGACACAGTGGATGAGGCCCCAAAGATTCACATCAATGACCCATTTACAATCATTAAGAGAGCTTTCCCAAAGGGTGCTCCCGGCAGCCACGCCCGCAATATTAAACAGGAGGTCCACCTTGCCATAGGCTTTTGTTGTTGCTTGTGCCAGATTTTTTACCTCATCGACCTTTGAAATATCTGTGACAACAGCGGTTATATCTGCTCCTTTTGCTTTCAAATCCGATCCAACTTTATTTAACGCTTTCGGTTCAATATCGCTTAAAACGATTTTCATTTTTCTTTGGGCACACTGCTCTGCAATCGCAAGGCCAATACCGCTGGCAGCCCCGGTTATCACTGCAATTTTATCTTTGAATTCTTTCATTTTTTAG
>JAAEMC010000315.1 GCA_024225895.1 Desulfobacteraceae bacterium
TGCCCGGGTTGTGTCTTTATGTGAAAATTTTGCCATGGATAAGAGCCCTGAAACAATCTTTCAAACAAGTTTTACCGATGGATTTGAACAAATTAAATCCTTGTTGAGTCAAAAAACCAAAGAGAATTATCTTATCCAGGCGCTCATACCGAACCATGGCCAGGGACAGCTTTTTTCAGGGTTTTTGGGCATGCTCGGGACTGCCAATATGGAAAACCCTGCCTGCATGGGTCAGGTAATTGAGGTGGGACAAGAAGAAGACCCTGAGTCTGTTTCAAAAAAACTTTTGGAAAATTATGAATATCCCCATGACACTCATATCCAATATCAAAAAACAAAGCGCCGGGTACTTGTTTGGAAAAAAATGGATAAGGAATCAATATCGGGCGCTCCCCCCTGGAAAAACAATGGCATTTACCTGATCACCGGTGGTGCAGGCGGGCTGGGAATGATTTTTGCCAGGGAAATTGCAAAAAAGACAGATTCGGCAACCCTGATTCTGACCGGCCGTTCCATTGAAGATGCTTCAATGGCAGCCAAGATAAAAGAAGTTGCTGCATTGGGGGCCGGTGTAGAATACCGGTCTTGTGATTTGGGATCCAAAAAGTCAGTTGACGGCTTGATCAACGGTATTGAAGAAACGTTTGGGCCGATTAACGGGATTCTGCATGGGGCAGGGGTTGTCCATGACAATTTTATTTTTAAAAAATCAAGAAAGGAATTTAAATCGGTCCTTGTCCCGAAAGTAAGGGGAACCCTTTTACTGGACCGGGCAACCCGCGGAATGGACCTGGATTTTTTTGTACTCTTTTCTTCCGGTGCAGGGGCCACGGGAAATCCGGGTCAGGCAGATTATGCATCGGCAAATGCATTTATGGATGCCTTTGCCGTCTTGCGCAACAGCCTTGTGGAATCCGGCCGTCGGCAGGGACAGACCCTTTCTATTGACTGGCCTTTTTGGAAAAATGGCGGGATGCAGATAGATCAAACAACCCAAAGGATTATCAAAGAGCAGACCGGACTTGCGGCAATGGAAACACAGGATGGTATTGATGCCTTCTGCCGGGGGCTTTTTTCCAAACGCTCCCAGGTCATGGTCCTGGCTGGAGATGCCCGCAGTCTGATCACAGCTTTTGTGGATAAATCTTTTGTTCCTGAAACCTTTGATAAAAAATTGGAAGAAAACCAGGCACCGGTCCCTCAAAAGGATATCCCCGGCCTGGGAGAAAAAGTCCTTACTTATTTTAAAGAAACCCTGTCACAAGTGCTCACACTGCCCATGGAACGGATACAGTCCCGGACTCCTTTTGAAGCCTACGGTATTGATTCAATTATCGCCATGAAGCTGACCAATGAGCTGGAGAAAAGTTTTGGTTCCCTTTCAAAAACCCTGTTTTTTGAATACCGGACCATCCAGGAGATCAGTGACTATTTCATTTCAGCCCATGCTGCAACACTTTTAAAGATCCTGGAAGGGGATGCCGCTGTTCTGCCCAAACCGCAACAGGTGAAGTCAAGCCCTGATATAGCTGTTAAAAGAAAATCAAGGCCAAGGGTTTTTGCTGCAAATAAACCTTTAACACAACCAGGGCCTTTGCCCCAATCCCTTGATATTGCTGTTATTGGTTTGTCAGGGCGCTATCCTGAAGCCCGGGATCTTGATGCCTATTGGCAGAATTTGAAAGCCGGCAGAGATTGTATTACCCAGATCCCAAATGACCGGTGGGACTGGAAGGATTATTATACTAAGGACCGCACCGTCCCTGGCGGGCATTACAGCAAGTGGGGCGGATTTATTACGGATGTGGATAAGTTTGACTCACTGTTTTTCAATATTTCCCCAAGACTGGCCCAGCATATTGATCCCCAGGAACGCCTTTTCCTGGAGCATGCCTGGATGGCCCTGGAAGATGCCGGGTATTGCCGCCAGACACTTGGTGTTGGTAAAGATCCCCATGCACCGGCAAAGGTAGGGGTTTATGCCGGTGTAATGTATGGGGATTACCAGCTTGTAGGGGCTATACCTGACCGGGCCGGGGATATCCTGTCTTTAGGCAGCGGCAGTTATGCCAGCATTGCAAACCGGGTTTCCTTTGCACTGGATCTGCAGGGACCGAGCATGACCCTGGACACCATGTGTTCTGGGTCACTATATACTCTGCACCTGGCATGCCAGGATTTACGGCAGGGACATACCAACCTGGGACTGGCCGGTGGGGTGAACCTTACTCTCCATCCCAATAAGTATTATATTTTAAGCAGCGGACAGTATATTTCATCCAAAGGGCGCTGCCAGAGTTTTGGGGCTGGAGCAGATGGGTATATCCCCGGAGAAGGGGTGGGGGTTGCCGTATTAAAACGTCTGGCCGATGCCCAAAGGGATGGAGATCACATTTATGGCGTGATCAAGGGCAGTGCGGTCAATCATGGGGGAAAAACACACGGATACAGCGTTCCCAATCCCAAAGCCCAGCACATGGTCATTGCGCAAGCCCTGGAAGAATCCGGGATTAACCCGGAATATATCACCTATATAGAAGCCCATGGCACGGGTACCAAATTAGGAGACCCCATTGAAATCACGGGGTTGACAAAATCCTATGGGAAATCAATCCAAAAAGCCAAATGCTACATCGGGTCGGTCAAATCAAACATCGGCCATTGTGAAGCAGCCTCGGGCATTGCCGGCCTTACAAAAATTTTGCTTCAGATGAAGTATAAGAAGATTGTTCCTTCTCTTCATTCAAGTCAGTTGAACCCCCATATTGATTTTACTTCGATTCCTTTCCAGGTGAACCAGGTGTTGAGAGAATGGAACCGCCCTGTGGCTGATGGAATTAAAATGCCCAGGATTGCAGGGATTTCCTCATTTGGGGCCGGCGGCTCCAATGCCCATCTGGTGGTGGAGGAATATGCGCCTGACATGGGTACGGCCCATGGCATGAGGCTTACATCTGAAACGTCTGGTATAAACGGATATGGGGACCAGAGACCCTTTGTTATCCTGCTATCAGCCAGGACTGACAACCAGCTTTTGGCCTATGCCAAAAAACTTTTGAATTTTGTACAAAAGCAATCCTTAGACCCATCTTCCGGTTCTTCCCTTGAAAGTGCCGGCAATATACAGGGAAATGGTGACAGGACAGGGAAAGACAAATCAGATCTTACAAAAACAGCAGCTATGATTCTGGCCCGGATTCTCCATGTTAAACCAGTGGAGCTAGAACCGGATCAATCCTTTAAAGATTATGGTGTGGAGCCCATTCATCTTAACCGGCTGCATAATGGTTTGCAGGATGCCCTGGGCATAAAGATATCCCGTACTTCTATTTTTAAGACAGATTCCATTGATTCCACGATCAGTTTGATTTTGCGGGAAAATTACGGGATGTCAGATTTTAAAGAAACAGATTCCCCCTGTAATATTGAACTCAGGGATCTTGCCTATACCCTCCAGGTCGGACGGGAAGCCATGGCAGAACGTCTGGGCTTTGTTGTTGAATCTGTTAAAGAGCTTGAAACAAAACTGGAATTGTTCATTGCACAAAAAGAGAACCCTGCTTCCGGGCTTGGGAAAGATTTTTTTAAAGGAAGTGTGGCCAAAGACAGGGACAGTTTATCAGCTCTCACGACTGACGAAGATATGAAGGATACCATTGAGATATGGATAAAAAAGAAAAAATATGACCGGATCCTGGACCTCTGGATCAAGGGGGCTGATTTTGAATGGACCCGGTTGTACAACAAAGCCAAACCTAATCGCATGAGTTTGCCCACATATCCCTTTGAACCGGAAAGATATTGGATTGAAAAACCAAAAGAGATTGAACCTCAAAAGGTTTCATCCATGCTGCATCCGCTTTTGCACATAAATTCCTCCACATTTGAGGTCCAGGGATTCTCTTCGGTTTTCAACAGGGATGAATTCTTTTTTAAAGATCACAGAATCCAGGGGGAAATGACCTTGCCGGGGGTTGCCTATTTTGAGATGGCAAGGGCGGCGGTTGAAGTGTCATCAGGGTCTTTACCACTTGATACCAATGGAATCCGCCTGGAGAACATTGTCTGGACCAGCCCTGTGACCATGGGCCGTAATAGTAAAACAGTCCATATCAGTCTTGCCCCTGCAAAGGATAACAAAGTTCAGTTTGAGATTTTTTCAGAAAAGATGGGTCACCAGGTTAAATCACAAGATGATAAACAGGCCGGTACCTCTGTGCATTGCCGGGGTATGGCCGTATTTACCACACCAGAACCGGAAACGTTCCTGGATATACCTGTTTTGAAAAACCGGTTAGACCAGGGACGGCTTGATGCCGGACAATGCTATGATGCCTTCAGTGCCATGGGAATTGAATACGGGCCGGGTCAACAGGGGATCGAAACTCTTTACACCGGCAGCGGTCAGGTTCTGGCTGAGCTGGTTCTGCCGGATTGTGTGACCCCAACCTTTGATCAGTATGTACTCCACCCCTGTCTCATGGATTCGGCTCTCCAGGCCTCTTTAGGATTGTTGGGCGCTGGCATAGTGGCACAGTTTTCAGGGGAAATATCCAGGCCTGATCAAAATCCGGACCATGGATCAAATACCAGAGATCTACCAGGACCGGCCCTTCCTTTTGCCGTGGAACAACTGGATATCAGGGACCGGTGCACAGATTCCATGTGGGCCTGGATACGCTTTTCAAAGGGCAGTAAACCCGGCAATAAAATCCAGAAGATGGACATAGATCTTTGCGATGAATCAGGAAAAGTTTGTGTTGCCATAAAAGGGTTTTCTACACGGCAGGTTGAAAGCAGGGAACCCAAAACCGAAAGTCTGTTGCTGCATCCTGCATGGACGAATAGGCCAATTCCACAAGAAAGTCACCCCCTAATTTCCCATCACTTGGTGATCAGCCCGGAGCCTTTGCACAAAAAAATGAAACCCTGGCCTCAAGATGAGTCTATAAAAACTTTGGTGCTTTGCTCAAAAGCCGCTGGAACTGATCAGCAATTTTCAGATTACAGCATCCAGGTATTCCTGGCAGTTCAAGCATTATTAAAGGGAAAACCCAAGGGCAAGGTCATGGTTCAATTGTTATTGGAACGTCAGACAGACGCTCGTCTTCTGGCAGGGCTCATGGGTATCTTAAAAACCGCCCGGCTGGAAAATCCCAATTTCATGGGACAGTTGATCTGGTGTGATCCTGAAGATAGCCCATCAGAAATACTAACCAGGCTTAAAGATAATTGCCAGGGCTTCCATGATACGGAAATTAGATATAAAGGAACAGACCGGCAGGTCTTAAGGTGGGAAGAACTTGTACCTGCAAAAAGGGATAAATACCCCTGGAAAGACCGTGGCGTTTATCTGATTACCGGCGGTATGGGCGGGCTGGGAATGATTTTTGCCAGGGAAATCATTCGTCGTACCAATGGGGTACACCTGATCCTCACCGGCCGTTCGGAACTAAATAGTCAAAAAGAGACCCTGCTGGATGAACTGCGAACAGATCAGGCCAAAGTGATTTACAAAACTGCGGATATCAGCAGGCAGGACGATGTAGATATCCTTGTCCAGTCCATTGTGGAGGATCATGGCACATTCAACGGAATCATACACAGTGCCGGGGTATTAAAAGACAGTTTTATTATCCACAAGAACAAGAATGATTTTAAAACAGTCCTGGCCCCCAAGGTATCGGGCATTGTAAACCTGGATCATGCAACCTGTAATATTGCACTTGACCTGTTTGTCTTATTCTCATCAGGCGCCGGGGCCATGGGAAATCTTGGGCAGGCCGATTATGCCACCGCCAATGGATTCATGGATGCCTTTGGGGCCCTTCGCAACCAGCAGGTGCTGGACGGAAAACGCCATGGCCAAACCCTGTCAGTCAACTGGCCCCTTTGGGAGGAGGGCGGCATGGGGGATGATCCCAATACCCGGAAACAACTGGCTTCAATGGGAATGACGCCCATGAAAACCAAGGACGGTATCCAGGCGCTATACCACGCCCTTTCTTCCGGCATGGACCAGGTAATGGTGCTGGCCGGGGATCTGGACAGGCTTGGTACCCATCTTTCCCCTTTGATGGTTAAACCTGAAAAAATATCATCAAAAAAACTTCTTGGGCCTGGCAAAGAATTTGTACCTGCTCCGGCCGAGATACACAACCAGGATAATTACAGCACCCGAAATACTGATAAAAAAAGGAATGAAGGCCCGGAGCCAATATCAGATAATGATCTGGAACTGGAGATGACAGCCTATCTGAAACAATTGATCTCCAATGTGATTCAGCTTCCGCAAGATCGTATTAAGGATGATACCCTTTTTGAAGACTATGGCATTGATTCTGTTATGATCATGGAGCTGACCCGCAACCTGGAAACTGATCTGGGCTCCCTGCCCAAGACCCTGTTTTTTGAGTACACCAATATCCGGGAACTGGCAGGTTATTTCCTCGAAACAAGTCAGGATACCCTGAAAAAATTATTTGGCACAAAAAGACCGGTTAAACCTTCTTTCGCCGGTCCAGTTCAGGAAGCAGCCAAGCCCTCTTTGCACATGTTGAAAAATATATCCCGCAACCGCCTGTCCGCACCTTCCTTCAATAAGGTCCAAAGCCTCCGGCAAAGCAAAGCAACCCATGAAGAGGATATTGCCATTATTGGTATTTCAGGGCGCTATCCCGGGGCAAGGAATATTGAAGAATTCTGGGAAAACCTGCGCCTGGGCAAAGATTGCGTTACAAAGATTCCCGGAGATAGATGGGATAATGACCTGTATTATGATGGTACACGGGGCAGTTGGGGGAAAATCCACAGCAAGTGGGGTGGTTTTATTGACGGGGTAGATGAATTTGATCCCCTGTTTTTCAA
>JAAEMC010000316.1 GCA_024225895.1 Desulfobacteraceae bacterium
AAAAGATTTAGAAAATGCCAAAACCAAGAGTACCCGGGCACTAAAAAGAAAAAAACAAAAAAAAAAAGGGGATATACATCATTTTTCGGCCCAGGCCCTTGGCGGGATGATTCTGTTTCACCACCAGCAGTATGCAAAAGCCAAAAAAATGCTGGTCTCGGCTCTGGAATATTTTAAAGCCATCCTGTCTGATCTTCATTATTGTGAAACCGCCTTTGCCCTGGGATTGGTATATTGGGAAGAAAAAGATAACCGGACCGCCCTTACCTATTTCACCTTAGGACTTGAGAAAGCAAGCCAGGAAGGATACCGCTTTTTTCCATTGACCAATGAAAACCTGCTGATCAAGATCCTGTTGATCATTCTGGTCTACCATCGAAAACCTGCCACGGAAGACTATTGCCTCTCCTTGATTTCAAAATGCAATCCTGAATTGGTATTTGAGCAGATAGCCCCGTTTTTAAAACAAAAAGATAAAAACAAATATATTGAAAACCTGCGCCTGGTATATAAACGGCTTTTGCCCATTGCGAGAATTGAGACCCTTGGACAATTCAACATATTTTTAGGAAACCGGCTGCTGGATCCCAAATCATTTGAGGGCACCCGGCCTGTCCTGCTTTTAAAAGCAATTGTCCTTCACGGATCAAGGGATATTCCAAAAGAGGTATTGATTGATGATCTGTGGCCCAAGGCCGCGCCCAAGGCAGGAGACAAAAATTTTAAAACCACCCTCCATAGGTTGCGCAAAGCCATTGAACCCCGGCCCCAAAAAGAGTTTGGGTTTTCCTATATCCTTCAAAAGGCGGGACTCATCTCCCTGGACCCGGAACTGGTTGTCCTGGATGTGGATGACTTTATGGCCTATGGTACCAAGGCCATGGAAACCGAAAAAAATAATAAATTTCAAAGGGCGCTCACTTACTACGGACGCGCTGTGGATGCCTACAAAGGGGATTATTTTGCAGAAGAGCCCTACAAGGAATGGATAGCAAGGAAAAGGGATCTGCTCAAGGCAAGGTTTCTGGAACTTTTGAAGCGCAAAGCTAGGCTCCATGAAGAACTGGACCAGATGGACCGGGCAAAGGGCGCCTGGCATCTTATCCTGGAAGCAGACCCCTACTATGAAGCTGCCTATCAGAACCTGATGATCCTCTATGCCGATTCCGGCCAAAGGCACAAAGCCATGGATATATTTAAAGAATTTTGCCTGCTCTTAAAAGCCGAGGTGGGATCGGAACCCAATGCCGAGACCCTTCGGATCTTCAACAATATCCGGTCCCGTTAGAGCCCTTTTTAAAAACATCTTTAACAGCACCTAACCGTCAAACCTTACGCATTTCAATTCACCCTGGCCCGGATATTTCATGAGGTTTTAATTATAATTTTTAAAACCGTTCTGATTACAATCAATTACATCAAAAATTTGAGCAAATGGCTCCCTTTTTTAAATAAAAAGATAAAGTATTGTGCAATGGCAAGGAACAAAAAGGGTAACACCATAAAAAAATACCAAAAGAAAAGCCCTGTCTATTCCGGGATCACTTCTGCCTGCTTTTCTTTCAAGAAGCTGCGGACCGATTTCATTGTTTCCAAACTGATTCTTGGGATATCCGATGCAAGTGCTGCAATTTTTTCTTCATCCATATCGGTAATTTTTTGGATCGAAAACTCGTCTGCCTCACCGTCTTCCGCCAGCAGACCGCACCCGCCGAAAACACCCAGGAATTCTCCTTTATAAAAAATCGGGGCAACGATCTTAAGAAGCCCTGCATCACATTCCTCAGTAACAATCCCTTTTGTTTTTTCTGCCTGATTTGACATGTTCATGTGGGCGACCGCGCAGATAAAACTCTGTCCTTTATCAATTGCCTTGATAGCAGGGCAGAGGTTGTTAGCCCAATTTTTGGTACTGGTAATCCGAATTCCTTTTGTATCAAAAACAGAACCTTGCAGTTTATATTTTTCAAACAATTCCAGTTCCAGTTCCTGCCATTTTTCAAGTGGTAAAATCTGTGTAAGCTCCACTTTTATTCTTCCTTATACTTTATTCATTATTTATTTTGATCTGCTTTGACATATATTCACTCAATGCTTCCTGAACCGTTCTTGATGCTAAAGATGCACAATGCATATCACTTTCCGGAAGCCGCCCAATCGCGTTCAGTACTGCATTCTGAGAAATATCGGCAACCTGGTCCGGATCCCTTCCCATGGAAAGTTCACAGGCAAATGATCCGGCCACATTACTGGATGCGCACCCATCCGTGAAATAGGAAGCCCGGCATACCCGATCGTTTTTAAATTTTAAAAAAATTTCCATGGTATCACCACATTCCCCGGTCAAACAGGCCTGGCCGTCTGCATCCGCCATCTTTCCATTGAACTTTGGATTCCGCCATCTGTCAAAGCCCCTGTCGCCAAGCGCCTGCCTGGCGTCCTCAAAAATGTCATCCTGCAGTTTATCTAAATAATCATCCAGGTTTCCCATTGTTAACATCTCCTTTTGCAGCAGGCGGTATCTCCGGAACCGGGCAAATTATTTTTTACCCGGCCAAACCTTGGATCGACCTGGGAGTCCAGTGTGTCTTCCTGAGAGCTTACTGCAACTTTCATTTTTCGTTCTCCTTTGTAATGAATTAAACCTGTTCGCCACCGCCGCCGCATACCTGGTCATTCCTGATCTCGCTTAGTTTTCCGGCAATCAGATCCATCACCACAGGTTCGATATCAGGAAGCTGATCATCATGGTATACATCAATGCCAACCTGCCTGAACCCCATCAGCGGCCGCATGCCGATACCGCCCACGACAAGGGCTGAAACCCGGTTCTCCGACAGCAGGTTAACCGGCACCATGCAGCCGCCCTGGGTATGTTCCCGGTTCTGAAGGATGGACACATTTTTAATTTCACCGTCCTCAACATCTACCAGGGTGAACACGTCGCAATGACCGAAGTGCCCTGATCTGGTTCCGCCAAGTCCGCCCCGGCCATTTGAGGGAATTGCAATTCTACCGTTTTTCATAATTTTTCACTCCTATATATGCTGTAATATATTGGTTACAGGCTTTTTTTCCGCCGGAAGGGAAAAAACAGCATCCCATACCTTTTTCACGCTCCCGGCAGCCTGCGAGTCTTTATCATACTCAAAAATGGTTTCCATTCGGATCATGGCCTCGGTAAAGGCCTTGTCAAAGGGCCTCCTGCCGACAACCGGTTCCCTGCTTTCAAAGTTAGGATGCAAAAACAGGTGCACATTCGGTTCTTCAACGTCGCAGTCAAGCAACTGCACATCTTTGTTTAGGACCAATGCAAGATTTGTGGAAACCATTGTTTTCCCGGTCCCTCCCTTGCCGCTTGCCACACTGATATACTGCACTCCCGTTGTTTATATCCACGTTTTATACCCCAAGATATATGCAAGCCATATGCCACACAAATAAAATTACTCAATAACCTTATAATAACAAAGGGTTAATCAACAAATAATCTACTTTCACCCCTTGCCGGGTCCGTCGCAATTCTACGACAGGACGCATCATCTTCTTCGATTCTTCGATATTTACAGATTCCGGTCTTAATATTGGAAAACGGCAGATATGGTGAGCCTGCGGAAAGCCGGGCACAATGGTAACGATTCCTGGGAAGGGTTTCCAAAAATATAAAATTACAGCGGCTATTAAATGATCTGAAAAGGATTTATGTAATTTATTTAAGCAAAAACGTGACTATCGCTCACCCGGTCATAAAAAGCAAGTTCCTATCTTACGGCGGTCATATGTTTCAATCGGGATAATACGGCCCAAGCGCATGAAACAAATGCCGTCCTTTTTTCAAACCCGGATATTTATCATTCCGGCGGCCAGAAACGAGTTGAAAACAACAATGATGCCGATGATCATGATAAAACCCGCGCTCAGCACCGGCAGGCGCTGGATCCAGGCGCGGGTTTCTCCAAACCGGCCGGCAAATTGAGACGCCGTTACCGTGAGAATGCCGATCAAAATGAGCACGGAGGCCAGGCCCAGGCTGAAAAATATGATCAAAACCAGGCCCTCGGCCACCCGGTGAAAGGTGAGTGAAAGCAAAAGGACCACCAGGGCGCTGGGGCAGGGAACGATGCCGCCGGCAACTCCCAGGGATAACAGGCTTTTAAGGCTGATTGTTTCATTGCCGGATATGGCATTGTGATGATGGCCATGTCCGTGATCATGGCTGTGGTTGATATGGTGAAGGGCCCGGGAGGCCAACATCCAATACCCGATTAAAAAAATCATT
>JAAEMC010000317.1 GCA_024225895.1 Desulfobacteraceae bacterium
GAGCTTAAAAAATGGCTCATATCTCTCAGGAATGATTTTCATAAGTATCCTGAATTGTCCTGCCGGGAAAAAAGAACTACCCGCCAAATTTGCAAAGTGCTCAAAACCCTGGATGTTCAAATCCAGACCTTTGATGATTTAACCGGTGTGGTAGGACTTTTTTCGGGGGAAAAACAAGGTCCTGAGAAAGGCCGGACGATTGCTTTAAGAGCTGATATTGATGCCTTGCCCATGCAGGAACCGGGTAATAAAGATTATAAGTCAATAAATGACGGCATTATGCATTCCTGCGGTCATGATGCGAACACAGCTATTCTTCTGGGAGTGGCAAAAAAAATTAAAGATTCTGATTTACTCAATAACATAAATGGATCAGTTAAATTATTATTCCAGCCCGCAGAAGAAAAGTTGGGTGGTGCCAAGGCCATGATTGAAAGGGGCGTTCTCGAAAATCCAGAGGTGAATCAAATTATTGCAGGCCATATGGATCCCAATTTACCCGTGGGAACGGCAGGCGTTTTTACTCACATCGGCCATGCATCTTCTGACTCTTTTGAACTTGTGATAAAAGGTAAGGGAACTCATGGTGCCCGCCCCCATAAAGGAATCAATCCCATTACAGCAGGCGGATTTTTTGTCACAAATGTTGAATCCATTATTCCCCGTCATATCAGCCCTGCCCAGTCCACTGTCATTAGTGTTGGAACCTTCCATGCAGGAGAAGCAAGCAATGTAATTCCGGAACAAGCTGTTATCAAAGGTACTGTCCGCACCCATGATGCAGCTGCCAGAACCCGGATCTTTAAAGCCATGAAAAATCTGGTACGCGGGATTGAAAATATTTTTGAGGCAAAGTGTGAGCTTATCTTTAAAACCGGCGGGCCCTTGGGAGTCAATGATAAAAATGTTTGCAAATCCCTTTATAAAGCATCTGTAGACACACTTGGAAAAGAAAATGTGAAAGTCCTGCCGTTTATTATGGGTAGTGATGATTTTTATTATTTTGCCCAAAAATGTCCCGGTGCCATTATGCGATTCGGGTGTGCAAGCGAGGAAGACGGCATTATCCATCCTTTGCATTCTCCTAACTTTGATATCCATCAAGATGTTCTGGAAATTGGTACAGATATATTATTCAGGACAGTGGAAAACTTTTTTAA
>JAAEMC010000318.1 GCA_024225895.1 Desulfobacteraceae bacterium
AAATTATTAGGGCAGATGTTAATGTTATATTTTATAACCAATGAACCTTGAGGACTGAAAAATATGAGTGCTGAATTTGACCAAAAAGAGGGTGAAATCCTTTTGAAACTTGCCCGGGCAAGCATTGCAAAAAAATTGGGGAAAAAAGGCGAATATTATGAAGAAATCAAAACCCGGATTGATCAAAGAGAGCATTTTAATGATAAGCGGGGTGTTTTTGTTTCCCTTCACAAGCATGGGAAGCTAAGAGGCTGCATTGGAAATATAGAATCCGTGAAAACAGTGGGCATTGGTGTTGAACAAAATGCACAAAGTGCAGCATTCAATGATACCAGGTTTAACCCATTAAGCCTTGAAGAACTTTCAGATACACAAATTGAAATCAGCATCCTCACAAAACCTGAGAAAATTGATTTTAAGGACAGCAAGGATCTTTTAATAAAATTGAGGCCTGAGATGGATGGGGTTGTTATAGAGAAGAATCATTATAAGGCCACATTTCTGCCACAGGTTTGGACCCAGCTTCCGGATCCCAAGGCGTTTTTATCCCATTTGTGCACCAAAGCCGGTTTGCCTGCCAATGAATGGGAACAGGGATCTTTGGCAGTGTACACCTATCAGGTTCAGTTGTTTGAGGAATCTTAAATTTGGTTTATTATAGCGATTGCCAAAATGATTTTCCCGATAACCAAATGGCGTATGATAATCGTCAAAAACCCAGTTCATAAATTAGAAGACTTAGCTCAAATGGCATGATATGTATCAATTCTGGCTTAACGGAATATATTTATGACATTTGGTATAAGTTTTAAGATACAAATTATTGAAGGTGATAATATGAGTGTTGATCAGCAACTATTAAAGGCAGTTTCTTCGATTAAGGATCTTAAGGAATTAGAAAGATTTTTTGAAGATATTTTTACACCTGCAGAGCTGGAAGATATTTCTTTAAGATGGAAGCTTTTAAAAGACCTATATAAAGGGGTTACACAAAGAAAAATAGCCCAAAAATACGGTATCAGCCTTTGCAAGATTACGCGCGGATCAAAGGTTTTAAAAAATAAAGAATCTGTGGCAGCTAAAATATTGACCGATTATGTGTAAGAAGCAAGCTCCAATGCCAGGGTTGACCATAATTCCAAGTTCAACTGCTTGACTGTCTGTGTAGGTACCCATTTAAATTGCGAAAGTTCTTCTCCTGGTTTAAATATTTCAGGTGTTTTTGTAAGGACCCTGAAAACCGCTCCAATATGAACACTTCCAACCTCTGTTATATCTTCATTGATAATGCCTGTGAACTGTGGCGTTTCATTAAGATTTCTTTTTTCAAGCTCTTCGGTAAGTTCGCGTTCCATTCCCTTTAAAAGGATTTGCTTGAAGGACTTGTTGTTATGTTCTGCATCAATAGGGTTGATATGACCGCCAATGCCAACAGACCATAAATCGTGAAGCCTTTTTTCGCTGCCCTGACGGTTATAGATAGCAGTTTGTTTTAGATCTGCTGTTTGCAACATAATATAAGGGATAATCTGTTTAAATGAGGGATCATTTTCAGCCTCCCCACGTTTTTTGAATTCATATCCAGCATCAGAACAGGCATTGATAAAGGTTTCTAGTTCCAATTTCATAATACATTTTTGTTCCACCCATTTTGGGGGCAGAAGATCCCTTTTTACACTTAAGACACGTTCATTGCTATTCATTCATCATTCCTGTCTGGATTTATTTTGGATTAAAAAATTTGGTTGTAGCATAAATAATCTCCAAATGAAAAGTGCTTTATCAATTAATGAAAAGCAAAAAAGTCATTCAATGATTTGGCCGAATATCATTGCGTTTGAATAGCCTGCATAATCCGGTATAGTGGTTTCTCTTTTGGTGTGGTATGAGAATTGTAATATAATCCAATCAAAAGAAAGGGCTGCCATGATATTTTTAAATAAGAACCATATGGGTAGAATAAAAAGACAATTTATCCAGGATGCTGTTGAAAACGCCTATGAGAAAATGAGAGAAAATAATTATAATATGCCGGATCGTATGCACGTGGGTGATAATGACAACACCCTTTTGCTCATGCCCTGTTTTTCCGGTGATTTTTTTTCGACCAAGCTGGTTTCGATTTTTCCTGATGCGCTTAAATATAATGAACCCGCGATAAATGGAGTTCTGGTACTCAATGACAATGCAACAGGAAAACCTCTGGCAGTTATGGATGGTGCTGCACTCACAGCCGAACGCACAGGAGCTGTCGGCGGACTGGGTGTCAAATACCTTACCTCCGATGATATTGAAACAGCAGGGATATTTGGTGCCGGGGTTCAGGGCTTAAGCCAGGCAAAATACCTCTTGCTTAACCGAACTATTAAAAGACTTTACTTGAATTCAAAATCTTGTGCCTCTGCGCAAAAATTGGCGGCTGATCTTGAAAAGGAATTTGCCCAAACCCAATTTATTGTCCTGGATAATCCTGAAAAGCTTGTGAAAGAATCCCAGGTTGTGATCGGGGCAACAACCAGCAGCATACCGGTGTTCAAGGCAGATGACATTGATCTTTCCAATAAAACATTTATTGCCATTGGTTCATTCAAACCAGATATGCAGGAATTCCCGAATGAGGTCATAGTACGGGCAGATGAGGTCTATGTAGATACGCTTCATGCTGCAAAAGAATCCGGAGACATTGCAATCCCCTTAAAGAACAATCTTATTGAACAAGACAAGATTGTCCCTTTTTCAAATTTGACCAGAAAGATTGATTTTTTTAACAACAACACCTACTTATTTAAGTCAGTAGGCATGGCATTGTTTGATTTGACAGTGGCAACGGCTGTATTTCGGATGGCACAAAAAGAAAATATTGGACAAAAATTAGATTTTTAAAAGATAAGGGAAAAAGTGGAGCGGGAAACGGGATTTGAACCCGCGACTTCGACCTTGGCAAGGTCGCACTCTACCACTGAGTTATTCCCGCTCAGAAACCAGCGTTTTTTTACTTGAAAAAAATGACTTTGTCAAGTGAAGATTTAAGAGGGATTATCAGCAGTAAAATGATCGAATGTCCTTCTTATGATGCCTATTCGCAGCTTGTTTCAAGGAATTTTATTGTTCTTGCTTTAATATGTATGCTATAAAAATTATATCAACATCTTTTATTTACAGTGGATTTTGCTCTTTTGACAAAGCCAACAGCATTGAACCAAACCTTCCATGAGTAGAAAGGAAACGATGTTTTGTATGGGGATATAGAAAAAATTCTGGAAGAATTATCACTGGAACTTGTACTCGCAGATATAGAAGAGCCGGAATCATTTTTGTCCCTAATCCCCTTGTTTAAAAATGTTCATGAAACTGCCAAGAAAAATGGCATCACGGAGATCGTACAGGAAGCGTCGCGGGCAGCCAAATTGATAAAAAGGATAACCAGGAAAAAACAAAAAGATCCTTCAACTATTTCAGATTCAATTACAGATATTGTCACCCAAATGAAGTTTCTATTAGAATATGGAAAAGAACAGCAGCAAAATTTGGATAATGGGACTGATAATTTGAACCAACTCATTGACAACAACCTTCTATCCCAAGAAGGTCCAAATGAAGAACAAAAAATACCTATTCAAAAATTAGATGATAAAAAAGAGTATTTTCATCCAGGTAAGCTTCCGCGCCATTTGGATATGGATGATTTTTCACAGTTCCTTTCAGTCCAAGGTGAGGTGTTGGATAAACTTGAAGTTTTGATTTTGAATTTTGAAAAAGGGGATACCAAGGGCACGATCAATGAGATTAAGCGCTTGATTCACACCATGAAAGGGGAGAGCGGTTTTTTATCTCTTACGGAAGTGGAAAAGGTTTGCCACCGTATTGAAGACCTTTTGATAGAAAATATGCCGGTATCTTTTGCCGAAGTTTTACTTAGGGCAAAGGATTGGCTGTTTGAAGTTTTTAAAATCTATTCAGGTGAAAAAGGTCATCCACAAAATTCTAAAGAAATTTTAAACCTTTTGGATCAATATGAAAAAAAAGAAATCCAACTAACAGATGAGCAACAAAAAATATCCCTTGAAAACAAACTCAAGGAACAAACACCGCAGATCCCTTCCCAGCAGGATTCCCAGATAGCCGAAATCAAGGAATCCATCAGTATTGACGCAAACCGGCTTGATCGTTTGATTGATATCATTGGTGAATTGGCAATTGCAGAAGCCATGGTATCACAATCCCTTGAGGCAAAAACCGACATCTCCAAGGAATTTCAGGCATCCATTAAAATGTTGAGTAAGACGACCAAAGAACTCCAGGATATGGGGCTGCGTTTGAGAATGGTCCCCTTAAAAACCCTTTTTAACAGGATGAGGCGAGTGGCAAGGGATGTTGCAAAAAAAGGAGAAAAGAGAGTAAAGTTTTTAATCAAGGGAGAAGCCACAGAGCTGGATAAAAAACTGGTTGACGGGTTAAGTGACCCCTTGATTCATCTTGTACGCAACAGCATTGACCATGGGATAGAACCGGATTTAAAAAAACGGATTGATGCAAGAAAGCCTGAGCAGGCAACAGTCACTCTTGAAGCCTATCACAAAGGCGGGAACCTGTGTATCGAAGTCCGTGATGACGGCAGGGGGATTAACAGGGAAAAGCTTTTAAAAAGGGCAAGGGACGATTCATTGATTGAACCGGATGCCCAATTGGAAGATGATGAAATTTTAAATCTTGTCTTTTGTTCGGGACTGTCCACAGCAGACCAAGTTACCGACGTTTCAGGCCGGGGTGTTGGTATGGATGTGGTCTATGAAAGTATAACGGCATTTAACGGTAAAATTAAGATCGAATCCCAAGAAGGGGTAGGAACCACTTTCAGGATCATGCTCCCGTTAACATTGTCAATTATGGATGGGATGATAGTCGGGGTGGGGGATCAAAAATTTGTGATTCCAACCCTTTCGGTGGTGACATCCTTGCGCCCTTCGCCTGAAGCTGTTTCCACTGCTTTTAATAGTATGGAGATGCTTATGGTACATGACTCTTTGGTTCCTTTGTTCCGGCTTCATGAGTTGTTCAATATCCCGGGCAGTATTAAGGATCCTTGTAAAGCCATTGCTGTTGTGGTAGAAAATTCAGGGTTCAAAGCCACGATCATGGTTGATGAACTGCTTTCCAAACAAAGCATTGTCAGAAAAAGCCTTAATGCAGGAATGCAGAATGTCCCTGGCATATCCGGCGGTACCATTATGCCGGACGGCCGGGTCTGTCTGATACTGGATATCGGAGAAATTGTTCAAATGGCAAATAAAAACAGGTGAATCAAAGAATGATAAATGCCCTAGTCACCGGTGGCGGCGGATTTCTTGGAAAAGCCATAGTTAAAAAGTTGATTCTAACGGGTGCCAAGGTGACATCCTTTTCAAGAAATTATTATCCTTTTCTTGAGGAGATGGGAGTAAAACAGATCAGTGGTGATCTGGCAGATGAAAAAACCGTCTTAAATGCATTCAAGAATATTGATACGGTATTTCATGTGGCGGCAAAACCCGGCATATGGGGTCCGTTTGAGGAATATTATCACGCCAATGTGCTTGGCACACGAAATGTAGTTAATGCTTGTTTTTCCAACCAGATTAAATACCTGATCCATACCAGTTCACCCAGTGTTATTTTTGATGGCGGGGATATGGAAAATGTGGATGAATCCGTACCTTATCCACGGCAATATGCTGCCCCATATCCAGAAACAAAAGCCAGGGCCGAGAAAATTGTTCGCAAGGCAACGTCCGATGGGTTGAAAACAATAATTTTAAGGCCCCATTTGATTTGGGGACCGGAAGACAATCATTTGGTGCCCGGAATTTTAAAACGGGCAAAACGATTAAAAAGGGTTGGGCGAAAAGATGATCTTGTGGATACGATTTATGTGGATAATGCCGCAGATGCACATCTCCTTGCCGCCCAAAAGTTGAAAGAGAATCCATCTCTTTCCGGAAATGTATATTTCATAAGCCAGGATGACCCTATTTCAAAATGGGAAATGGCCAATAGCTTTCTTGCTGCAGCAGATCTTCCGCCTATAAAGGGACATGTGTCGGCAAAAACTGCCAGTCGAGCTGGAGCCTTTTTTGAATTTATTTACACTCTGTTTAAAATTAAAAAAGAACCGCCAATGACGAAGTTTGCGGCCGAGGAATTGGCCACATCCCATTGGTTTAATATATCAAAAGCGAAACAGGATTTGGGGTACACACCGAATATTTCAACGAAAGAGGGACTTTTAAGGTTAAAAGAATGGCTGTCCAAAACAGAATAAAGGTGATGGAGATCAAACAATTCGCACAACGCAAATTCCAAAAATTTGTTAAAGTGAATACTTTTGCCATTAAGGGGTTTCGGCAGGACCGATGCGACCTGCGGGCATCGTCTTTAACTTTGATAACAATAATTTCCATTGTTCCCATTTTGGCATTGGCCTT
>JAAEMC010000319.1 GCA_024225895.1 Desulfobacteraceae bacterium
AAGGAAGGCATGATTCCATGTGGCAAACCGCCAGCACAGCGCCGCAACGCTATGCAGGCGCTTTTGATCTCCGTTTTCTTGTCATCATAGATGAATTTCAGAATACCGGCGAATACATTTATCGGGACCGGGAATGCCGAACCGCCCAGGATAAGACAATCCCCGGGACCTGGCATGACCTTTCCGAATCCAAACTTGCGCCCATGCTGGTAACCGGATCATATGTCGGATGGCTGATCAATATTATTGACACGTACCTGGAAGCAGGCAGGCTGAAGCGCTCTTTTTTAAATCCGTATCTTCTGCCGGAACACGGGCTGCAGGCTGTGTATAAATACTCAGAGTATTACGGGGAACCGATCACCAATAAAAGCGCTGTCCAGATAAACCGGCTGTGCATGTCGGATCCGTTCTTTATTTCCTGCGTGATCCAGAGCGAATACGAAGACAAGGATCTGGCCACCGAACAGGGCGTGGTTGACACGGTTCATCATGAGATTACAGACAGGCTGTCTGAAATGTCCGTGACCTGGGGCGAATATATCGAATTATCGTTAAAACGCATCAACACCGTCAGTTCCAAACATATACTGCTGCATCTGAGCAAACATCCGGACCGTGACTGGACCCCCGGTGATCTGAGGGATGAACTGAAACTGGATATCGGTGAGAATGATATACATGATCTTCTGAAAAACATGGTGAGTGCTGATCTGATCCGGGAAGGCAATTCAGATATTCAGTATCGGGGACTTAAGGACGGAACCCTGTACCTGGTTCTGGCTAACCGGTTCGAGCAGGAAATCGCAAATTATCAGCCGGATTTGAAGAAAACAGATCTGAAAAAGAATTTCCGCGAGGAAATCAGGCGTCTTAATGACGACAAAAAATCCCTCCAGGGTCTGGTAAGTCACCTGACCGGGATGATGGCCGAATATCAGCTGACAACCGAATTCAGAAGTAAAAAACGTTTTTCCCTGTCCCGTTATTTTACGAATGTAAGGGATGACACAAGACTGAATATCACAGATGTCAGAATGCGGGTGAAATTTCAGAGACCTGACGGCAAGGGCATGGAAATGGATGTTCTGGCAGAATCGGACTGTGGCAGGATTCTGGCGGTCGAGGTCAAAAAGACCAAAAATCCTACAGGGTTGGCATTGGTAAAGGATTTTCTGGAAAAAATCGGCACTTATGCTGAACAGCATCCGGAAAAACGGCTGGTTCCGGCATATTTTTCTGCAGGCGGGTTTACAAAGGAAGCCCAGAAATTCTGCAGTAAAAATGGGATTGCAACAGCGCAGGAAATTAAGTTGTTTTAACCGTATGATTTATGACAATGGACAATGGACTATAAATTCCAAATTCCATGCATGGGCATTAATTTAATGTGACAAAATTAAATTAAGATTTGGTCATCATTTGGACCAACCACGCTCGGCACCGATTTGCTAATCCGACGGGACCATCTGTCGTTCAAAATATTATCAATACCAGATTTGTATATTCGAATTTGAATGTTGAAATTTATTTAAAATTTGAAATTTATTGTCCATAGTCCATAACAAAAAT
>JAAEMC010000320.1 GCA_024225895.1 Desulfobacteraceae bacterium
AAAATGGTTAGAATAAAAAGACTTTATTATTCCAATAAGGCTTCCACTGTTTTTATGGCAGCTTTTCGCGTGTGATCCGGATGCAAAAGGCGTCCGGCTATCCTGGCCTGATTAACGGCCGCTTCATAGGTTTCAATATCTTCCATTAAACCGGTCAGTTTATTCAACCAGGGACGGACCTCATCCTCCGAAGGTGACTGATGGAAATCATTGCGGCAACGCATGGGAATATCGAACAGGAACCCGCCACCGTTCATCTGTTCGGGAATTCCTCCATGGTTGCTTGCAAGAACGGGGATACCTCCCAACTGGGCTTCTGCAACAGCACGACCGGCTGTCTCAAGTCCGAATGACGGCATTAGAAGTGCCGCTGTCCTGCGGTAAACCGGACGGATGTCAAATTGATTGGGCAGCCACCATACATTGGGCACCCGGGCAAGATCGACGCCAAACTGCTTGTTAAACTGACCTTGAGACAGACGGCCCTCCACTACTAAAAAAGTCCAGTCCCGGTCTTGTTTCCGTGCCATCTTTAATAGTTGTAAAAATAAGGCCGCTCCTTTTAACAAAGAGGGATTAATAAAAGTGATAAAACCTTGTTTTCTTAATTCCGGAGATTGAATCGCCAGGACTTCGGAAGGGGGGACAAAACTTCTTTGAGGTAATATCGTTCGCATAACAATGGGGTGAATCCCCACTTTCTCACGGTAATATTTGCATAAAAAATTGGTCGGGCACCATACCTGATCAAAATGGGCAAAAGTGGAGGGCCGGGAATAAGATGCATTGGCCAGGTGAAAGGCCATTTTAGAACAGGCCGGACGTACAATCTTTTGCAAAGCCTTGTCTCTTTCCCTACCGCCATAACAGATCACGATATCAGGCCGATATTTGGTTACATATTTCTTGGTAAATTCCTGCAGTTTTAATGCTTCATCATCCTGGAAATTTTTTAACACCGTACTTTTTGTATTTAAAATATGATGCCGGACACCCTGATGCTCGATGACAAATACTTTTTCCTTATTTTCCGGTGTTAGTCCCTGATTGCCGAAGATGGTATGAACGGGAAATTCCGATTCGCCGTCAAAAAGAGAAGCTGTGACAGATGCGCATTCATATCCGGCAACCGCGAGAGTTTCCAGTAAAGACCTCACCTGGATGGCGGCGCCGCTCCTTGTATCTAAAAGACATTTATGGGCAAGAAAAAGCGCTCTTTTGGCCATGGACATGCATTCCTTTTTTTAAAGTATCATGGTCAAATATTTCAAGTTACTGTTAATAGGTCAATAGTATATCTTGCCTTTTAATTTCCGTGAAAGGAATACACTGGAAAATATTAAGTTTACATGCTGCTTTTGGATCGGGCTGGACCGATATGGCTGCGGTATAATTTTTTTGAGGTGAAAACTTGAAAAACTGCCATTGGCTTGGAACATCTTTTATAGATTCGTGAAAGGTAATACCAATCTTTTCGTTGTGGAAGTGGAAACTGAATTTATCCAGTCCAAGGGAAAGCCCCATCCCTTTTGCCTTGATATAGGATTCTTTTAATGTCCATAGATCAAAAAAGACTTCTTGCTGCCTGTTTCCAGGACAATTTTTCAAATATTGGGATTCAGGTTTTGAAAAATACCGGTCCGCAATATCTATATCAATTTCCCTTTTAAAGTCCTCTATGTCCAGGCCGATCTCCCTGTCCAGCACCAGGGCAATACCCGTCATGCGGCCACTGTGGGAAAGATTGAATTTGACGGGCAGGTCGACAATGCCGGATTTCAGGTCTGGTTTGCCGTATTCATTTTCATCAAATCTGAAATATTCAGGGGGATTGCCTGTGCAGGCAGCCAGGGCATAGCGCAACAATGCCCTTGTCACAAGGCAGGCATGGCGGTCTTTTTCAAATACAAACCGGTCCACCTTGTTTTTTTCCGGTTCAGTGAGAATGGACCGGTATTTTTCCAAAAGCCCGGGATCTCTTATCTCATCCACCAGGGCATATAAAAAATAGATTTCTTTGTCTGAAAGAGTGATGGTCTCTTGGGTCTGCAAAATATTTCCTTTATCACTTTGAACCGATGGGAACATATGCCTATGTGA
>JAAEMC010000321.1 GCA_024225895.1 Desulfobacteraceae bacterium
AGACGAGAAATAATTAAAGAAACTGCTGGAAGAATAAATGAATAAACGCCACTTAGCCCAAGAACAACTATTAAAATGCTTTATCGATATTAATGACCTTGACAGTCATGCTGCGGTACATTTGAAAGAATGCCCCGGCTGCAGGGAGCAGATCAATCTGCTTGAAAAGGATCTGGATGCCCTTTCAAAAAAGGTGATTGCCCGCTCTTTTGTCCCGGAACCGGATATTGGGGCAATTTTGAATTTGAAAAAGCGGAAACCCGGTTTCATGCTCAGATTGTCCAAACCTTTGGCAGTCTTCTGCCTTGCCGCCGTTTTAATGGTGAGCGTAATTGTTCACCAAGACACTTTCAAGCCGGGACCGGCGTTTGAACCGGAACCGAATCAAATGGTCGAATTCTCCACCAGCCTGGATTTTATGTTCAATCCTTCACCATTTGAAGATTTCGGCTTGTCTGAAATCATGGATGAAAATGACGGACAAAAAGCGGTTTTGGACAGCTTTATCCATGGCCTGATCCACAGTGATGATGACATTTTTAACAATATAGATATCCAATACCCTTTATAAATGAGGATACAATATGAAAAAAACCTTGATGATTCTGACTGCGGTTCTATTTGTTTTCAGCGGGTCTGCATTTGCCCAGGTAAAAATAGAATGGTTGAAAGGGGTTGAAAAAGCACCGATTTACAGGTGGTGGATGGATATCCATCCTGCCAGGCAATTTAAAATTACCCCTAAAGAGGTCGAAAAACTGGATGCAGTTTACAAAAGGACCATGACCAACCTCATTGAATGGAAACTGACTGCAAAAAAGGCCATACTTGAATTGGAAATGGAAATGGGCAAATTAAATTATGATGCCGATCTTTGCCTGGAAAATTTTAAGAAAATTCAAGGGCTTCGATCGACCATGGCCATTGAACGGCTCAAATATTTCAAAGAAATGCGGGAAATCATCGGCAATCAGAGGTTTATGCATGTAGTTGAAGCAACTTATAAACAAATCGAACACAATAAACGGATGCTTCAAGAGAGAAGAACACCGGTCAAAACTCCTGAAAAAAAAGAGTAGGGTAGATATCCAGGCCAAAAAAACTTTTGAAACAGCGCGTTGTGCTTTGCACTGCCCGCAACTAAACCAAAGGAGAAATGATGATTGCAAATAAATATTTTACCAGCCTGCTGCTGTGTCTGTTCCTTTTTTTTTGCACATCACAAACCCTGGCCGGAGAATGGTCAGATGACCAGAAAAATGTTTGGCAGATGGAGAAAACATACTGGGAAAGCATCCAGTCCGGTCATATTG
>JAAEMC010000322.1 GCA_024225895.1 Desulfobacteraceae bacterium
GGGTTCTTTTTCTTCAAGTTTTGATTCTATTTCCTCAATCCATGCAGGATAGGTAAAATCCCCGGTTCCCACAAGAGAGACCCCTTTGATCTGAGCTGCATAATAAAGGTTCTCCAAATCTAGATTCTTGGCTGTTGCTCTTGAATACTTGGAATGAATGTGTAAATCAGCAATAAATTTCATTGTATCTATGTAGGGTTTTCCTTATATTGTATAGTTATAGCGATTGCCAAAAACCAAATGATTCATAAATTCGAAATCTTAAGTCAAACAGCATGAGTTGCCTCAATTCTGTTTTAACAGAGTATGTTTATGACATTTGGTATATAAAGCCTTATATTTACATGATTCATCTTTAATTTAAAAGATGGTTTCTTAAAATACCAAACCGTAAACGAAAAAATCGCAAAGGGTCTGCCATGAAAATCAAACAAGAAAAGATTTTGGTCATTGCCCCCAAAGATGTGACTGTTCTGGTTGAAAGAGCCCTGAAAACATTTCCGGATCTTGCAATGGAAATTTTGGATTCCCAAAAAGATGCCAATATATCCGTGCTGGATCCTGACGTTGTTTTAGTAATTATTGATGATGCCATAATATCTATGGATCCCTATGATATCGCCCGCAGCCTGTTAAGCGGCCCTAAAGCTGAAAACATCCCAATGCTCTTTATCACTTCACAAAAGGCAATTCAAAAAAATCAGTTTGAAGATTTCAACCAGTTCCTTGTCGACTATATTGTAAAACCGCTCCATCTCCACCTTCTTACTGCCAAAATCAAACTTTTTTGGGATTTGCATAATAAAAAAATAGCTGTGGACCAAAGCATTGAGGAACTGGATAAGGTGTATAAGCGCGTTATCAAACAACATGAACTGGTCATCAAGCAGGAAAGTCTTAGAAAAGAACTGATCCGATTTTCTTCCACATCCGCCAACTTAATGCAGGAACCATTGAGAAACCTTCAAGGCAATGTTTACAAGCTTCAAAAAACGCTATCCTCCCGGCCAGGCACCCGGTACCATATTGCCTGTATAAAAACCGCCATTGACAACCTTTCTTTGGTATCAAAAAAACTTCAGTCCATTCCACGCAAAAGCGTCAAGCTGTTGAGTGATAACATGTCCGGTATCAACCCCGCCCAAAGATACAGGATCCTCTATGTGGAAGATTCCAATGAATACTTCAGTATTTTGGAAAACGCATTGAAAAACATCATAGTCTGTGATCTGCTCCAGGCCAGAACCATTAATGGCGCATATAACAGCATTGCCCAAAGCCTGTTTGACATCATTTTTTTAGATTTCAAACTCAATGATGGTTCCGGATTTGACCTTCTGATAAAACTGACAGGGATGCACCTTGACATTCCCATCATATTTGTCACAGACAAACCCAACGAGAACTTAGGTGTTAAAGCCATTGCAAACGGTGCATTTGACTATCTTTTAAAAGAAGAGATCTCCCATTCCAGCCTTCTTTCCTTAATTTCAAGCACCCTTCAAAAAGTTGGCATAATCAGAGAGGTGGAAAGTGCTCAGAACAGAATTGCCATGATCGCAAGGAAAGACGAGCTGACCAAACTTTTTAACCGCAGGTGTTTTGAAGATGAAATCCATACTGAAACCGCCAAATCAAAACGGTACAACCATCCGCTCTCTATTCTCATGATTGATTTTGATCATTTTAAAAAATTGAATCAAACCTATGGATATGATACCGGGGATGCTGTTTTAAGAAAAAGTGCTGCCATTATTCAAACCTTTGTCAGAGGCACGGATAAAGTCTGCCGATATAGCGGTGAGGAATTTGTAATCATTCTTCCCAATACCAGCTTAGACGGGGCCCAAATCCTGGCAGAAAGGATAAAAGACAGCATAGGACACCATGAATTCAAGTATGACTCCAAAACCTTGAATTTAACAATAAGTATTGGTATCTCATCTTATTTGAGCAATGATGGCAAACTCAATACAGGCTTTATCAAGCAGGCTCTGGATGCCCTGACATCAGCGACACAGGAAGGAGGTAACCGGGTCAAAACCACCATTGATTAAACACTAAAAAAAGGAATTATTATATGCCCGGTTTTGACCAGCAAACAATTGCAACTATCCAACAATGGGAGAAAAAAAATCCACAAACAATTGAAATAGATTGTTCCCTTGGTAACCAGCCGGAAGATGAGGAATTCAACAATTTTATCCAACAAATAACCCATGTTACTTCTAATCTTAAAATCAATACAGTGATCAATAAAACCGATGTTTTACCCGGTTTTTTGTTGCGTAAAAACATCCGGTACTCGGCATTGGCTCTAAAAAAAGAACTGGAACCATTTCTAGAAGCCCTTTTACAAATCAATGAAAATGAAATGACACTCCCAAAGGCACTTCAAGAGCTTCTGGACAAAATTGACATTCCAGTCCATTTAAAACTTTTTATTGCCCTGCAATGCCCCCATTGCCCGGGTGTTGTGAGATTGGTCATACCTCTGGCATTTCACTGCCCACATATCCATCTTCATATCATTGACGGATCTCTTTTCCCTGAAATTGCCCAACAAAATCAGGTCATGGCAGCTCCCTGCCTAATTCTGGATGATGAATTCAGGTGGACCGGCGCTGTTTTAGCCGAAGAAATCGTTCAAATGATTATTAACCGGGATCCGTCACAATTAAGCCTGACGAGTCTCAAAAACATACTGGAGCAGGGAGATGCTACCTGGATCACCGACCAGATGGTGAAAGCAGATAAAATATTTGATGCCTTTATTGAGCTCATTTTGCATGACACCTGGTCGGTCCGCCTGGGTGCCATTGTTGTGGTTGAAGAACTGGTTGAAAAAAACCCTTTGCTTGCACTACAGATATGCCCTAAACTTTTCGAACTCTTCGACAAACAGGAGGTAACGGTAAAAGGAGACATTCTCTATGTCATTGGTGAAGCCGGAAACCTGGAAACAAAAAATCAGATTGAAAAACTTGTGGCTGATATTAATGATGAAAATATAATAGACGCAGCAAAGGATGCAATTGAATCCATTGAATCAAGATTGTGAGTATCTTCTTTTTTTATGAAATACCTTTGCTCTCTTTTATTAAATTTTCAGGGGTGATATATTTTGATTGAATTGGAAATGAATATAAAATTGACTTGGAGGACAAACCAATGAAAGTGACTCATATTAAAGATATACTTCCAGTTTCCATGGATAATGATCAAGTGAAAAACGTGAACGGAAGACTGCTTGTTGGGAAAGAGGATGGTGCAACAAATTTTTGCATGCGCTATTTTGAAATTGAAAAACAAGGCCACACCCCAATGCATACCCATGATTGGGAACATGAAATCTTTGTCCATTCAGGAACAGGAGAGGTTTTTATTGAAGGAAAATGGCATCCGTTGACACAAGGCTCAGCAGCTTTAGTCCCCTCAGGAGTTGAACACCAATTTAGAAATATTTCGGATGAGGTCTTTATCTTCTTGTGCATGATTCCTTCAGGAGCGCCGGAATTATGATATCGCTTAAAAGCGGTGTAACATCCAACGGCGAATTTGTAGTAGGTATTCATAAACCCGCATTTTGCGTTAAAAACCTAAGAGAAAATAAACACTTAGCCAAATTGGGTAAATTTGAGGATGGAACTGTTTTTAATAATACTGTCAATTTCCCGGAAAACGACGTAGTTGAGCCCAATGCAGATATTATTTATGAAATTCCCAATGCATTTGCCTTCAGGGGAACCACTTATATCAATTCAGCATGGGCAAATAAGAATGCGCTGCATCCGGAAAAAATAAGCATCCCTGAGCCGCCCGACTGCTCCTTGATGCAGCACATGGAACAATGGTGTCAAAACAAAAACTTGAAATTTGACGACCCGTCAGATTTTTTCATAAACCTTCCCCAACCCTTGAAATTAGGACTTGCCAGTGCTTCAACTGATCCCGAGGAATTGATGCTTCTGGCCAAACAATCCTGCGATATCCTTTTTGACGAAGCTACCGGGCAGCCTGTGGGAATCGGATACAAGAAAAAAGGCAACCAGGCCATTGCAGACATCAAAGATCATGAACTTTTTGAAGTGATTGTGAACAATCCTTACCTGCCTGATATTTATAAAGAGGTCATGGTGCTCCGCCCAGGTGTCCAGGGATCCAATGAAATTACAGCGGAATATCGTTCTGAAGACGGCAGAACCCATGTGTTTGAATATTTACGGCGTAATTCATATATCCCCTGGGGTCATTTTGCATCCAATATGGCCAACGACGCCATTCGATACCGTGCAAAAGATTTATCTTTTGATGACATGAAAGGCATCCGGCATCTCTATTACCAGCGCACCTATGTAAGGATAGCGGATCAGCTTGGCATTCCCTGCCCGGCTGACCGCAAAACTCTCTCCCAAAAGGACCTGGAAAGCCTTCGCAAAAAGATTTTAAACGCATTGGTTTCAGATCCCAAACCCGGTCTTGAATTCA
>JAAEMC010000323.1 GCA_024225895.1 Desulfobacteraceae bacterium
AAAAAAGGATTGCCATACCAATCTCTTTGAAACGATTTTGCATGGTATTTGAAAATATTTTCCTCAAAGAAATTATTTAATGATTGGCTAAGAGAAGTTTGCCGAGGAACACGGCTCCAGCTTCCTTTTCATCTTTTGAAATTTCTTTAAAAATTGATGCCATCTGAAAATAAATCTCATTTTTTGATTTCAGGGCAGGATAGGCATTTTTCGTTACTGAGTTCAATACCTCTACCTTGTTTTGTTTACTCCCGCATGTTGCTTCAGACATTTTCTTTCCCTCCTGGATTCCCTGCTGGTCTCTTCCTTGAGTAGTTACAAAAACCAACATCATACCATTGTGTAAAAACAGCAGAGTAATAATGAAAAACCTGTGGCTCGGCGAAAAAATTGACGAAAAATATATTATAACCATTCTAAAGACAATATTGCCTTCAAAAAGTGTATCCGCCTTTGGAATAAACAGCTCATGCAAAAGTTAAACTTACAAATTCGAATCGTAGCGAAAAAAAGATATGTGGATTCTTATAAAAGGTTATATCAAATTTAATCCTGGTATTTCAAGAACTTATTTTCTTTTTTCTTTTCTGCGAAATTTCGCTCGCGTAAACCCTGCGTTTATCGGCGATTTCACCTATCATAATGATAAATGATTTAAGTTTTGGATTATAACAAATGTCATAAATATTATCTGTTAAAACAAAATTGAGACATCTATAGCAAATCGCAAAAATATGTTCCAATAATGCATTACCTGTTTCTGTCATGTGTTGCTAAGATTCTCTTGATACCACAATCGATTTGCTCAAAGGCGATTCCATTAATCTATCATGTTTTTAGGAACTTTATTTTGGGACTCGCTATAAAACCCTTTGACTTAAGCCTTCGAATTTATGAGCCGGGTTCTTGGTGATTGCAATACGCCATTAAGATAGCCGAAAAAATATTTTTTTGCTCGCTGTAACTCAAATTTGATGCAAATGACTAGTGAATGAAATATTCCGGGGCTATCCTATCGGATTTTGTGCCGAATATAGAGCAAGCAGACTGGCACAACAATTGTGGTTGCAGGATACCCCTTACAGGCTGGAATAATAAAAAATGATGGGAATGACGAATATACTCAGAACACTGGAAGCTAATATGAGACTGCCGGCAAACCTGGCGTCTATACCGTATCTTAATGGCAGACCCACGGAAAACACAGCTGACGGCGATGAAGTAGCCGTTGTTATAACAAAATTGACAATCCCACAGGGCAATGGTCTGAACCAAAAATATCATTGTCAATAAATGCGTTGTCCACAACACCCTGGTCGATCAAATCCCGTGTCACAAAGAAATAATCAATCCGCCATTCGGCATTGTTTTTCCGGGCATTGAAGCGGTAAGACCACCATGAATATTTGATTTGATCTGGATAAAAATGGCGAAAAGTATCAACATATCCCAGTTCCAGCATGCGGTCCAGCACATCCCTTTCAATCCTTAAAAAACCGGAGCGTTTGGAATTGGGTCCGGGATTCTTCAAATCGATCTCATTGTGGGCAATATTAAAATCCCCTGTGATAATAAGACTTTTCCCCTCTTTTCTTAATTTTTGGATGTGTTCAAGGAACCATTCATAGAAATCCAGCTTGTACTGCAGGCGCTCATCACTCATCTGTCCATTGGGAAAATAGACATTAAACAATGTAAAGTCTTCATAGTCCAGCTGGATAATCCGGCCTTCATTATCAAACCTCGGATTTGCAAGGCTGGTGGTGACTTTTTCCGGTTTGAGGGCAGTATAGGCCGCAACGCCGCTGTATCCTTTTTTTGCGGTTGAATAGGCCCAGAAAGATTCATATCCCGGTATATTGATCATGGGCTCCGTTCTCTGGTCTTCCTGGAGTTTGGTCTCCTGGAGCAAAAGGATATCCGGGGCAAGGGTCTTAATTGATTCGAAAAACTCTTTTTTTACAATCGCCCGAAGTCCGTTTATATTCCATGATAATATTTTTATTTTTTTCGTGTCAGCCATTTTTTTATCCCTGCATAATATTTAGATTTAAGAATTCATGTCTTGCGATTTGGTCATGGAAATCAGCTCACCGGCCTCAACATTACCCTGGCATCGGCAATCACACATCTATCCTTTGTGCAGATCACCGGGTTTAAATCAATGGATTCAAAAAAGGGTTCCATATCTGTGATTAATTGTGAAAAGACTGTTATGGTGCTTACCAACACCTCCATATTAACACCGATTTTGCCCCTGAAACCTTTGATTATATCCCTTGCCACAAGAGATTCCACCATGGAGACGACATCGCCTTGTTCAAGTGGTGCAAGCCTAATGGCAGTATCATTATAAATTTCCACGCTTGTACCGCCGATACCCAAAACAACCACTGGACCAAACTGGTAATCGTTTTTAGCTCCGATTATGATCTCAACCCCTTTGATCATCTCTTCAATAAGGACGCTTTCACAGCCATCAAGCCCTTTTAACCTGTTAAATTCTGATTCAAGGACATCAGGTGTTTTAATGCCCGTCACAACAGCATTATATTCTGTTTTATGCAGGATCTTTCGCGATACTGCTTTTGCCACCAATGGAGAAGAGGTATCTTTAAAAAACGCTTTTGCCGTTTTCAATGAATCTGCAAGAACAAATCCCGGGATATCCATACCATGGTCTTTAAAGAGTTTCTTTGCTTCCGGTTCCAAAAGAAAACCTATGTTTCGTTGTTTTTCCAATAATTTCACACTTTCTTTTTTCAGCACGGTTTACACCTCCTTAATGCTTTTGCCATGAGCACCGCCCCTTTCACCGATGATGCCACCGGAATGCGGTTGAGTTCAAACCCTTCGATGATAATTCTATATTTTTCTTCATTGGGTACATAGGCCACCAAAGGTTTGCCCTCATTTTGCACCACGCGGCTTAGTTTGGCTCCAATATCGGCCGACACCCCCGGTGAATAAGGTATCAAAAGGGCAAGGATACAATCGATGGTATCGTCCCTTGACAGATGCCTCACAGATGTAATGATATCATTATCCACTGCACTGCCGGTAAGATCCAGCGGGTTGTCCAAAGCAGCTATTTCCTTTATTTCAGGAGATAATTTTTCTTTGATAACCTCCATGGTTTCAGTTTTTATTTTCGGCGTTTCAAGGCAATGTTTGCTACAGGCATCCACGGCCAGAACGCCGTGTCCGCCGCTCAAGGATAAGATACCTATATTTCCTTTAATCCCCTTGGGATAACAACTGAGCGATTCACAAAAAGAGGTTAGCTCGTATTCATCTTCTGCTTCTGCCACACAATACTGTGCCATAATCTGTGAAAACACCTTATAATCACCTGCCAGGGATGCTGTATGACTGGATGCCGCCAGGATACCCTGAGGGCTTTTACCGGCCTTCATGACCACAATGGGTTTGCTGCACTGTTCTGCTCTTCGAACAAACTTGCGGCCTTCTCCCTTGTCAAACCCTTCAATATAGAAGGCTATCACATCTGTTCCCAAATCATTTTCAAACCAGGATAACATATCTGTCTCCTTGAGACATGCCTTGTTGCCGATGCTCACGGCTAAAGAGACGCCAATACCCTGGCCGGCAAATTTAACCATCTGATCCACCAGAACCCCTCCGCTCTGGCTGACAAAACCGATATTGCCCTTTTTAGGCGTAATAATCCTTTCCCCGGGCAAGAAAAAAGTATCCACAAAATCCGGAGAATAAATTCCCAGACAATTAGGGCCGACAAATGGAAAAGAGGCCTCATTTGATAATTGGACAATTTTTTCTTGAAGAGCCACGTTCCCGGATTCGGAAAATCCCCCGGAAATGATCACAGCACCTTTGACTCCTTTTTTAATACATTGCTCTATGACGCTGGGCACAAATTGGGACCGGACAGCAATTACTGCCATATCCAGATCTTGTGGAATTTGTTCCAGGTTCTCATAAAGGGTTTCCCGTTGATATACGCCGCCTTTGGGATTCACTGCAAAAGCCTTTACCGGATATCTCAAATGGTTTTTATTAAAAATCACATTGGCCGGATGGGTGTCATGGGTTGTTGAAACCCCGATCACGGCCATGGTTCTGGGTCTGAAAAGAAAATTGAGATCCACGGTTGTCTCCCTTATTAATTAAAATAGTTAGTGACTGAATGAAAAATTCCTGTTTTCTCAATTACTGCGTTGGTAGTAAAATTTTTAATCCTGACAAAGACTTATTTGTATTTCTCCGGTTAAAATTCTACTCCCGCCTTGTACTTAATAAAATATTGAATTCTCGTTTATCCACTTAATTAGTTGGGAAAAAGATTTTTCAATGCCGGCAAAACATCAGGATATGAAAATTGGAAACCTGCATCCAAAAGCCGCTGAGGTATCGCCCGTTGGCTTTCCATCAGAGCATCTGCCACTTCCCCCATCATAATCTTAACGGCAAAACCAGGTGTTGGGACAAAGGATGGTCTGCCCAGCAATTTTCCCAAGTAACCGGCAAAGTCCTTTTGTTTGATGGTTCCGGGTGCCGTGAAATTATATGGTCCCTTTGCATTAGGTGTTTCAATTAAAAACGCCATTGCCGCAAGAAGATCTTCCATATGAATCCAGGGGAACCATTGTCTGCCGCTGCCCAGGGATCCGCCTATCCCCATCTTGAAAACCGGCGTCATAGTTGACAACGCCCCGCCATGGCCCAGAACCACACCAAAACGCATTCTTACAACCCGGACACCTTTATCTGAAGCGTGGAGGGCTTCAGATTCCCAATCCTCACAAAGACAGGAGAGAAACCCCTGCCCGGGTTTATGATCCTCTAAAAGCACTTCATCTCCGCAATCACCGTATAGGCCTACAGCAGAAGTATTGAGTAACACTTGTGGCCTGGCCGGCTGAATGGCAGAGACAATATGCCGAGTTGTTTTGATCCTGGAATCATAGATGACTTGTTTATAAGATTTTGTCCAGCGTTTAAAAATAGTACGACCGGCAACATTGATGACAATATCCGCTTTTTGTACGTGGGCTTGCCAGGGCCCTTCTTTGGATGTATCAGCGGTGATCCATTGGAAACCATCATATTGTTGTGTAAACGGATGACTTCGAGAGGTACCCATACCGATCACCTGAAAACCTTTTAAAAGGAAAAATTTTGCGGCATTCAGCCCGATAAATCCCGATGCACCAGGTATCAATATTGTTTTCATGTAAGTTTACCTTGAACATTAATTATAGCCGCTTGGATCATAGTAAATAGTAAACATCATTGATCCATTTAACAATATTAAAACCTGGTATTCTACTCTTTTTTTAATGAATTCTTTGTGTTATGGTCTGGTAATTTATAAATTTGAGCTTGGCAAAAGACCATAAAATGGATTGAGGGCCATCAATGACAACATCAACAAAACATCATCATTCAATCTATGAAAGTCTTTTTGAGAACTGCCATGCAATCATGTTGATTATCCGACCTAAGACCGGTGAAATCCTTGATGCAAACTATTCGGCTGCCGACTTTTATCAGTATTCCAGACAGGAATTACGGCAGATGAATATCTCTGATATAAATATCCAGTCCAAAAAGAGAAGCAAAAAGAAACTCAATAATGCAAATAATAAAAACCACAATTTTGATCTTTGCCAACACCAACTCAAAAGCGGCGAGCAAAAGGATGTGGAAGTTTATTCCGGCCCGGTACAGATAGACAAAGAGACCGTGTTGTATTCTATTATCCATGACATCACTGAAAAAAAACAGGTGGAAAACGCCCTCAAAGGCAGGAAACAAACGATAAAGGCTATGATCAATGCCACCAAAAGCCTGGTCTACTTAGTGGATGTTGAAGGGAATATCATCAATCTCAACCGGCAAGGCGCCCAAATATTTAATAAACTTCCCAAAGAAATGCTCAACCGTAATTTTATTGAGTTTCTGACGCATAGTGATCGCGACCGCTTAAATAAAGTGATTGAAACAATAATCCAGACCAGGGAACCCATTAATTACCAAAGAGAAAAAGATGGTAAAACCCTTGATGTCAACCTCTATCCCATTGTGAACAAAGAGGACCAAGTTGACCAGATCTGTGCCTTTGTGCATGATGTGACCGAAATTAAAAAAACTGAAAAAATACTGACAGCAGTAGAAACGGCTGG
>JAAEMC010000324.1 GCA_024225895.1 Desulfobacteraceae bacterium
TTATAATTTATCACAAATAGCGCCTGTAATAATTGTTTTTCATTTTAAACTTAAAATTAGATATATTTCAAATGTCTGAAACAGGATCGAAATATTCTTTGATTTTTATGTATTAACCGAATAGAGGCCTTCATTGTTTTTAACAACTGGGTGAACAATGTTCATTGCTTTGATCTGCAGTTAATTTTTTTGCTTGACATGTTCCTATGGGATAAGTAAATCTTACTTACCACAATAACTTTTAATAAATGAGGTGCTTCATGGTTCAGAGAATTACTGACCAAAGAGATATAGAATTTGTTCTGTACGAGCAGTTAGATGCTTTGCAAATCCTTAAAACAGATAAATTTAAGGATTTTAATAAAAAAATGTTTGATATGGTGATCAAAGAAGCGAAGAATCTTGCGCTAAAGGAAGTTTTCCCTACCTATACCCAGTGTGACCGGGATGGAGTTAAATTTGAGCAAAATGAAGTTACAGTATCAGAATGCCTGAAAAAGCCCCATAAGCTACTTCTCGAAGGAGAATGGGGGGCATTGACCGAAGACCCGGAATATGGCGGGCAGGGGCTTCCCTTTGTCATTGCCCAGGCTGCTTTAGAATATCTTATCGGTGCCAATTACATATTAATGACCTATCCAATTTTGGGCCATGGCGCAGGAAAGATGATTGAACTTTTTGGTACTGAAAAACAAAAACAGCTTTTCCTTGAGAAATTATATTCCTTAACCTGGGCTGGTTCCATGCTATTGACCGAACCCAATGCGGGATCGGATCTGGGAGCGTTAACCACCAGTGCAAAACAGCTTTCTGACGGTACTTATGAGATTTCTGGAAGTAAAATATTTATCACCAATGGGGAACAAAATCTGACGCCTAATATTATTCATCCGGTTCTGGCCAGAATCGAAGGGGCTCCGGAAGGAACCAAAGGGATTTCCATTTTTATTGTCCCCAAGATATGGGTTAATGAAGACGGCAGCCTTGGGGAACCTAATGATGTGATCTGCACTGGTGTGGAAGAAAAAATGGGACTGCACGGAAGCCCGACCTGTTCCATGGCACTGGGAAGCAAGGGCAAATGCAGAGGGCTGCTGCTGGGCAATCCCAACCAGGGAATGGAGATCATGTTTCATATGATGAATGAAGTCCGTTTGGAAGTCGGAACCCAGGCATTCACAAACGCTTCCATGGCATATCAGCATGCATTGACGTATGCAAAACAAAGACAACAGGGCCGTTCGGTTGAGAAAGCAGCAAACCGCAGCTCTCAGCAGGTTCCCATTATTCAGCATCCAGACGTCAGGCGGTTGCTTTTAAAGATGAAAGCATATGTTGAGGGATTAAGGAGTCTGGCATATTTTACCGCTTTTTGTTTTGACCAAAAGGAATGCAATGAAGACAACGATCAAAAAAGGTATTATTCAAACCTGACAGAGATTTTAACCCCCATTGTTAAAGCTTATTCAAGTGAAAAAGGATTTGATGTCTGTGTGGAAGCCATGCAGATTTTTGGCGGTTATGGCTATACCAAGGAGTACCCAATGGAGCAATTGGTCCGGGACTGCAAAATAACTTCAATTTATGAAGGGGCCAACGGTATCCAGGCTGGAGATTTTTTGAGCAGGAAAGTGACCGGGAGCAATGGGATTATGCTGGATTGCCTGATTAATGAAATAAGGGGCCATGTGAATGCGGCCAAGGAAAAGCAAGCCCTGGCTGATCTTGCCGTAGCACTGGAAAATGCTGTCGAAAAATTGGAAGAAAAATGCAAAAGTGCCAGCCAGAGGATTGTCAGTATTCATCTGAAATCCGCATTAGCTTGTGCCCATCCCTTAATGGAGGCTGCCGGTGACGTGGTTATGGCCTGGATGCTTTTATGGCGAGCCACAATTGCTGTTGATAAACTCGATTCAAAAGAGGCGGTTTTCTATAGTGGAAAAATCATGACAGCCAGATTTTTTATTCAGACAATATTGCCGGCAACCTTGGGAAAATTAAAAGCAGTTACATTTGAAGAAAACCCGGCAATTAATATTGACGAGAATTCATTTTAAAATCAGACAGATAGATGACTTAAATAAAAACAGGAGAGACCAAAATGGAAGATGTTGTAATTGTTTCAGGCTGCAGAACAGCCATTGGAGCTTTTGGCGGAAGCCTGCTTCCCATGAATGGTGCAAGTCTTGCAGCTATTACCATGCAAGAAGCAATTAAACGGGCAGGTATTGAGCCTGAGATCATTGATGATATTCGATACGGGTGTTGCATGGAATCCAGTGATACCCTCAATGTGACGCGGGTGGGTGCCTTACTGGCAGATATTCCGGATACTGTCACCGCCGCCACCGTCAACAGGGTCTGCATTTCCGGAATGGAGGCTATGATTTCAGGCATGGCAATGATCCAGGCTGGTATGGCAGACACCATTCTTGCGGGTGGAACTGAACATATGTCCTCAGCCCCGTACAGTGTTCCCAATGCCCGATGGGGATGCCGTCTTCAGGACCAGAATTTCAGAGATGATATGATCCATGCCCTGCACTGCGGTTCCCATATTATTCCCCACCCTGAAACCGGGCCGGTGGATGAAACCCAGGCGCCGTTGAGTATGTTCGTCGGCAAACCTTACATCATGGGGCACACCGCAGAATTTATTGCCCAGCATTTGGGTATCTCCAGAGAAGAAATGGATCAGGTGGCCTTAAGAAGCCATAATGAAGCGGAACGGGCAACCAAGGATGGCTCGTTTAAGAATGAAATCGTACCGGTAAAAGTTCCCAGGAAACGGAAAGAACCATTGATTTTTGATGGGGATGAACATTTCAGACCCGGCATTACCATGGAAAAATTAACCGCATTGCCGGCGGCATTTGTACCCAGGATTGGAAAAGTAACAGCAGGCAACTCTTCCGGGATTAATGACGGCTCAACCGGTTTGGTGATTATGTCTGAATCCAAAGCCAAGGAACTTTCGTTAAAACCCATGGCAAAGATTAAGGCGGTTTCCAGGGGGGCATGCCATCCTTCTGTTATGGGTCTTTCCCCGGTACCGGCTGTTGAAAATCTCCTTGAATCCACACAGATGTCCATTAAGGATTTTGACCTTGTGGAAGTCAACGAGGCCTTTGCCGCCCAATATATTGGTTGTGAAAGAGAATTGAACCTGGACAGGGACAAAACCAATATCAATGGATCTGGAATCGGGCTGGGTCATCCTGTGGGATCCACCGGAGCCAGAATTGTGGTAACACTTATGTATGCGTTAAAAAATCAGAATAAATCTCTTGGACTTGCAACCCTTTGCGGAGGAGGCGGGGTGTCCATGGCCTGTGCCATTGAAATGCTCTAAATTAAAAATAGTGACTGAACGAAAACCCCCTGTCTTCCCAATTACTGCGTTGATAGTAGAATTTTAATCCTCAAAATACTCAATGTATTCCTCTGGTAAAAATTTATTATCATCTTGTAGTTAACAAAATATTGAGTTCTTGTTCAGCCACATATGATTTTTTGGGTCCGGACCTGCCGATTTTAATCCGGACCTTTTCTTTTTGGGTATGGAGTGGATGTTTGAGATTTTATAGAATATTCTTCTTAAATTGTGGCTTTTATACATTGGGTGTGGTAACAAAATAAGAAAAGAGGAAATTAAGTTGTATATAAGTAGTGATTGCAGTGAGTTGGAGGTTGTGATGGACGGTTTGGGAAAGCGAAAACTTTTAATAGTTGATGATAATTCCGCCTATAGTAATATGCTGACCCACCTTCTTAGGACCCAGTATCAAACGATTTGTGCAGCCAATGGTAAGTTGGCTGTTCAGCTTGCCAAATCCTCATGTCCGGATTTGATTCTTCTAGATATCATGATGCCTGAAATGGACGGGTACCAGGTCTGCCGAAAGTTAAAACAGAATGAGCAGACAAAAGATATTCCCATTATTTTTCTTACAGCCAAAAATGCGGAAAAAGACAAGATAAAAGGCCTTGAAAACGGGGCAGTGGATTATATTTCAAAACCGGTTGATCCGGTTGTTTTGGAACACAAAATTAGAATCCACATGGAATTGAAGTGTAAGCATGAGAATATAGAGGCATTAGCCCGGGCCAGAACCAAAGAAATTACAAAATCAAACGATAAATTAAATAAAGAGATTTCACAAAGAACACAAATCCAGCAAGCTCTTGTTGAACAAAAAGCCTATTTTTCACAATTGTTTGAAAATTTCTCTGAGGCCATAATGATCCTGGCGCCTGACGGAAAAATACTTGATGTAAACAAGGGGTTTGAAAAAATATTTGGTTATAAAGCAGATGAAGTCAAAGATAAATACTCTTCTCATCTGGTGGTGCCCGAAGACATGATCCCGGAAGATGTGTCCTTTCTAAGGAATATACTTGCCGGGAAAATGATCAGCAAAGAGACCATAAGAGTGCAGAAAAATGGAAATTATATCCCTGTTTTTTTCCAAGGGTATCCTGCGAAAGTGAACGACCGGATAGAAGGTGTTTTCATGATTTACAGGGACATATCAAAGAGAAAAAAGTTTGAGGCAGAACTTTTTCATAAATCATTTTATGACTCTTTGACCGGCATACCAAACAGAATTTTGCTCATGGAACGCCTTGAACGCGCTGTGGAACGATACAAGAGACGCCGGGAGTGCCGGTTCTCTTTGTTAATGGTCGATATTAACCATTTCAAAAACGTGAATGACAGACTGGGCACCCCGGTCGGGGATGAATATTTAATGAAGTTCTCCCAAAAGATCAAAAAGTGCATTCGGTCCACAGATACCATTGCCCGTATGGGCGGTGATGTTTTTGCCATATTAGTAGAGGAGTTTAACAGCCCAAGAGAGGTCTTTAAGATTGCAAGGCGGGTCCACAAGGCTGGGAAATCAACCTTTGTTATCCAGGGAAAGAATATACGCAACAGCGTCAGTATCGGCGTTGTGCTGAAAACTGATAAATATCAACAGGCTGATCATATTATCCGGGATGCGGATATTGCCCTTTACAGTATGAAGGAGCAACCAACGTCAAAAGCCTGTTTCAGGGTATTTAAGGAAAAAATGCATAAAGTGACGGTTGATTCTCTTAAGATGCAAAATGACCTGAGAAATGCCATTTTAGATAATAAGCTGATATTGCATTACCAGCCTATTTTTTTCGTATCAGACCAGCGGCTGGTTGGATTTGAAGCGCTTGTGAGGTGGCAGCATCATACCAAAGGACTTGTGGGGCCAAACAAATTTATACCGTTGGCTGAAGAAACTGACTTGATTGTTCCATTGGGGCAGCTCGTTTTGGAAAAAGCCTGCCGCCAGCTGAAAGAATGGCATGATTATGTGCCAGGGGCTGAAGACTTGACCATGAATGTGAATATTTCCACCAAACAATTCATGCAAAGTGATTTGCCCAGTTTTGTTATGAATGTTTTAGAAGAAAACGAACTGGATCCCGGGTTTCTTAATCTGGAAATAACTGAAAGCCTCCTCGCAAAGAAAGCCAAGGCAATGATCTATAGATTGAACAGCTTGAAAAATCATGGCATTAATATTGTTCTGGATGATTTTGGAACCGGATATTCTTCCTTATCCTATATTCAGGATTTTGAGATAGACTGTATCAAAATTGATCGGTCCTTTATTAATGAAATTGACTCTGATGCCGGCAGTGTAGAGATTGTAGAAACCATAATCGCTTTATGCAAGAAACTTGGATTGTATGTGGTGGCGGAAGGTGTCGAAAGGGACAGCCAGCTATCGCTTCTCAATGACCTTGGCTGCGGCCAGGTTCAGGGGTTTTATTTCTCACATCCGGTGGATGCTTATACTGCTGTCCAAATTATTGAGAAGAATCTTAGAATTCCATCAAAAACTGCTTAATAA
>JAAEMC010000325.1 GCA_024225895.1 Desulfobacteraceae bacterium
AAAGCAAAGATTGAAAATAAAAAAGGAGTCATTTGATCAAAAGACTCCTTTTTTATTTTTAGGAAGCGATGTTACGATAAGGTGTTGGGTTATTCAGGAAAGCCCCTCACCATACTGCCTTCGGCCAGGATATTGCCATCTTTATCCAATGCTTTAACAGTAAATTCATAATTGTGTACGGCCATGGGGGGGCACGGTCCTCTATACCGGTTCTTGAGACCAAAATCCGGTTTCAAGGCTTTTTTCGGGATAATTCCAGAACCGTCATTTTTTACCTTGCCTCCGCCATGGTTGAAATCAGGGGCATCATGATCCTTTAATTTCACTTCAAAAAAAGTGGTTCCATCTGGAATATCCAACACCTTTATCTCAGGAGACACTCCGGTACATCTTCTGATGCCCTCCCAGGTAAATTCAACGCCTAATTTTTTGGGGGCGCAAAATGCAGTGCCTGTAACCCAAAAAATCAGGAGACCAACCACCAATAATCCATAGCTTAATTTAAAAATACTTTTTCCAAACATTTTTTAATCCTCCTTTTTAATCCAGGGCCGATCACTGCCATCTAAAATAGCCAATTATGGAGGCCCATTTCAAAACTTTTCAGATAAACCAGACCAAAGCATAGATGAAATTGTCAAAATGGCTGATGAAATTGTCTTTTACAAAATGGTGACCCAAGAAGGATTAAAGCAGCTGCTTAACAAACGGAATTCCGGGGACATGATACAGTTTTTTGTTTTGGTTCATCTTTTGGTTCTGCTTGTAGGGGTAGTGGAAGCGAGCGTGCTCTGAGCGGCAAAAATGATTGACGTTTTTTTAACCATGACGTTCCTCCTTTTAAGAATGTTATGGTGCTATATCGACTTCCCTTAAAGCTTGAATTGACTGATAAGTTCCTGTAAATCTGCGGCAAGTTTTTTAAGCTCACCGCTGCTGCTATGAACAAGGTCGCTATTACTCAAGACCTCGTTGCTGCTGGCGTTGACTTCCCCGATATCTTTTGCGGTTTCTGAAGCAACCGTCGTACTTTGAGCGACATTTTCACTAACCTTCTGTAAACCGCTGGAAGCCTGCCCCATATTTTCAGAGATCTCTCTGGTTGTGGCAGATTGTTCTTCTACAGCTGAGGCAATAGTACCGACAATCTCATGTATACTTTCAATGTTTTTAGCAACTGTTTCAATCTCTCCCACCGTATCGTCAGTGGCATTCTGGATGCTTCCAATCCGCTTTTTAATATCGTTTGTGGCCTCTGCCGTTTGAACTGCAAGTTGTTTAATCTCCGAGGCGACAACCGCAAACCCCTTACCGGCGTTACCAGCACGAGCTGCTTCAATAGTAGCATTCAATGCCAAAAGATTGGTCTGCTCAGAAATTTCAGAAATTACTTCTGTAACCTTGCTGATTTCTTTGGCCGCTTCTTCCAATTCATTAACACGTTTGGTCGCACTATTGGCACTCTCGACCGCTTCTTGGGTAATGTGATTTCCGGTTTCAGAGCTTTTTGCAATCTCGTTGATGGAAGAATTTATTTCATCAGTTGCAACGGAAACCGTATTAATATTGATAACCGCTTCTTCAGAAGCAGCTGTCACCGAGTTCATATTTGCACTCATCTCTTCAGCTGCCGCAGCCACAGATTCGGATTTCTGTGTCATATTCTGGGCTCCTTCAGACATGGATCCTGCAAGCCCTGTCAGATCGGAAGATGATTGGGTCAATTGATTTGAGTAATTGGTGATTTTAGTGATAATACCTCTTAAATTATCCGTCATTGCGTTAGTATCATTGGCAAGGTCTCCCAACTCATCTTTTGAAGTAATATTCACCTTGCTTTTCAACTCTCCCTGAGCAATCAATTTGGTCGCTTTTGCCAGAGAGGTGATACCCCGAGTTAAATACCGACTGATATATATACCCAGTACCAGGGCGATAACGACAGCACAGATAGTTAAAACAACAAGTAAAAAAATACCGTTTCTTTTAGCGGCCTCTGAATTTTGCGACGCTAAAGACATTTCCTTTTCAGCACTTTTGACAAGCTTTTCAAGCTCTGAACGAATTTTTTTCCCGGAATCGGTCACATGAGACGATTTTTCAAGCTTGGTTGCATGAAGCTTTTGAAAAGAAGGGGCAATATATTTAATAATACTTCCAAGGTATTTATTAACCCGGGCCAAGTTGCCACGATTTCGTTTTAAGAATTTGTCTTTTCCTTCGAATTCTTTTTGTTCGTTAATCTTTACGGCAGTTAGGACCATTTTTTTATGATACTTGTTCAATTGCTTGAAAAGCTTGTTAAACCCTTCATCATCAAGCTTGTAAGTGTTTAACCAGATCCCGATAGGCCCTTGTGTCGGGTCCGTATTCTTTTCAAACTTGGTTACGCTGACAACGACACTTTCCAGAGAGGTGTACCAATCGGATAGGTGTTGCTTTAAAAGAAGAAGGTATGAAGGTAAATCATAAATTTTACCTTCAGCATCATAGGAATAAGCCAGGTACTCATTATGTGCTTTGACAAGCGCCAAGGCACTCGTTCTAAAATCAATACTCTCCCTTTTAACTTCAGTCACAATTTTTAGTAACTCTTTTGTGCTTTGAGGGACCTCAATATCAAGCTTTAAATTTTTATAGACCGTATAAGATTTGCTTGTTTTAAATTTTTCAGAAGAGGTTCCAAACTCAAGCATAGCGATCCACATATCAAGCTCATCCAACAGAGACTCAAGGCCTCTTTCCTTTTCAACAAGATTTGAAGAGGAAAGACTGTAGTCAGCGATAGCCTTTTGGATTCCCTCAACCGAAAGAATGGCCTTCATCACGGAATACTGGGCTGGCACTTTTTCTTTTACGACGGTATCACCTGACTTGGCGACTTTGTTAAGGATAATTATCCCTACGCCCCCGGACAAAAGCACTAACAGGGCCAGTCCCAAAAAACTTAAGGTTAATTTCTTTCCTATGGTTAGTCTCAAGGCGTCTCCTCCATTTATTGTGTTATTAATATCGACTCTCCCCAAATGAAACACCGATTTTGGAGATCACATTTATTTAAAAGAGATTTGATACGCTTTTCATCGAATCAAAAACCATCTTTTTTATTACTTTTATTCTGTCCGGTGTCAATCAGCGTCGAAAATTGACCCCCTATCAGCGTCCAATTTTAATCCCTCTGAAGTCAATCCCTCTAAAGTCAAAAAAAATATCATTTTCTGTTCTTTAATCTCCAACTGTCATTCCCTGTTTCTATGATATCACAATGATGGGTAAAACGATCCAGAAGAGCAGTTGTCATTTTTGCACATCCTGAACTTTTCGCTCATGCCAAGGTTCAAAAATATTAATAAACAAAAGTTGTACATTCCAGATACGCTATTAAAAGAGGACTTAACAAATCTGGAACCAATTCTGAGTCAAAAAATTGATTGGGATTTAATAAGAGAGCAATATAACCAGATGATAAAATATGCTACAGCTTTACGGCTTGGTACCGCAGAAACAGAAGCCATTTTGAAAAGATTCACACGAAACAACTTGAAACATCCTACTTACAAAGCTTTACAGGAACTTGGAAAGGTCGTGAAAACCCTTTTTCTATGTGAGTATCTGAGATCAGAAAAACTCAGAATTGAAATAAATGAGGGGCTTAATGTGGTTGAGAATTGGAATTCTGTAAATGGTTTTATTTTTTATGGAAAATCCAGTGAGATACAATCAAATAACATAGCGGAACAAGAACTATCAATGTTGTCATTACACCTTGTACAAAATTGCCTGGTCTATGTTAATACTCTAATGATTCAAGAAATTCTTTCGAGAAAGGAATGGCAGGGCCGTATGGAACCGGCAGACTACAGAGCTTTGAACCCATTAATTTATCGGCATGTAAATCCATATGGTAATTTTCATCTTGAGATGGCGGAAAGAATACCGTTAAAGATCAATGATTAACAGCTACTTTGCCGCTTAGAGGGCGCTCGCTTCCACTACCCCTTGTAGGGATCGATATATCTCTTAGACGGGCAAACACACAGGTAAAGCCCCTACATCAAAATCAACAATTTCTTAAATTCCTGAAGTTTAAAAGTTGGGAGCGCCCCTAAAGACAGAACTCTCACCGGTGTAAGGGAAAAATTAAGCTTCCAATTTAGCCTTTAGAGCAGGCAGATGGTTTCTGCTGACTTTGATAACGGTCTGTTTATCATCATCCAGCACCAGGCAGGTTTCAAGTCTATAATTTTTTTTAAGCTTTTTAATCTTATCAATGGCTATAATATTGCTTTTATTTACTTTCACAAATGTGTCCGGATCAAGGGTCTGGATAAGAGACTTTAAAGTAGCATTCAAAAAAAACTCTTTTTCCCGGGTGCATAAAAACACATATTTATCTTCTGCTTTAAAGCGACACACCTCTTGTACAGGAATAATATAGACTTGGTCTTTTACTTTAACAGTAAACCGCTTTCTGGCTTTTTTGGGTAACATCAATTCTGACACCAGTTTAATAATATTCTGATCCTGATTTCCTAAGGATTCTCTTGCCCGTTCAATTGCCTTTTCAAGCCTTTCTTGGACAACCGGTTTGACAATATAGTCAATCCCGTTTACCTCAAACGCCTGAACAGCAAATTTTTCATGGGCGGTTACAAAAATGACACCTGGATTATGCTTAAGGCTTTGCAACACTTCAAATCCGTCTTTTCCCGGCATTTCAACATCCAGCAATACAAGATCCGGTTTTTTTTCATCAATCTGCTGAACCGCATCGCTGCCGTTTTTAGCAATCCCTATGACATTTACGTTTTCTATCTTTTCCAGACATGACAAAAGATTTAGCCTGGAGGCTTTATTGTCTTCAGCAACAACAATGGTTATTTTTTCAGGATTTGACATAGGGAATTTCCATTAAAGCTGTCGTGCCGGAGCCTTTTTCAGATAAAATATTAAAGCTGGCTTTGCCTTGATAATAAAGCTCAAGCCTTTTTTGTACACTGTACAGTCCAAAACCATCATCCATATCTTCAAGGCTGAATCCTGCGCCGGTATCTTTAACTTCCACCTCGAGTCTGTCTTCTGCTTCTTCAATCACAATATCGATTCTGCCGCCGTCTTTCTTTTTGGACACCCCATGCTTTACTGCATTTTCCACCAGGGTTAAAATACAAAGAGGTATGATATTAACCGCTTTTAAGTCATCAGCAACATTGATACAAAAATCAATTTTCCCGTTGGAAATCTCTTTTTCAATTTCAAGATAATCCTCTACAACCTGAAGTTCCTGGGAAAGCTCAACCTCCGGCAAGTCCGGCATTGCAAGGATGTTTCGATAAACATTGGACAATTTTAATACAGTCTCTTTTAATTTGTCCGGATCATTTTCCTGGCCAAGCTGAATAACGGCATCCAAAGAATTAAAAAGAAAATGGGGATTTATCCTTGCCTGAAACAGCTTTAATTTGGATTCCACCTGAAGGGACCGGATCTTTTCACCTTTTAAAACCAATTCATTTTGATAGTGACGAAACCCTCGGAAAAGACTGAAAATAACCAGGCCTGCTGCCAGGGCTGCAAAGACAAGATAGAGACCGGTTACCTTTTTTTCAAGCCGCTCTTTGTCTTGTTCATAGGCCTTTTGAAGTTCAACCAGCTTTCCGTTCATGGTTCTGGAAGAACTCTGGGTTTCAAGATTCCGGTAGGTTTTAAAATAGTCGAGGCTCTTCTTGTGATCCCCCTGGGCCGCATAAAGCTGCGACATGGCTCTGGCGTTATCAATCAATAAATCCGTGGCTTGCACCTTGTTTGACAATTCGTGGGCTTGCAAAAGGCTTTGGATTGCTTTTTCATATTCGCCAAGCCTAGTATAAACCGACCCCAGCATGTTTAAACTGTCGATCACAACCATCCGGTCATCGTGCGACAGGCTCCGGGCATATCTTTTTTTAAGATAGAAATGCGCCTTATCCAATTGATCCATTTCAATGTATGAGACGGCAAAATTTTTATACACCTCATAGATCCCTTTCAGGTCCTGGAATTCTTCAAACCTGGCCAGGGCTTTTTGATTCATTTCAATGGCCTTTTGATGCCGGCCCAAATCATTATAAACAGAACCTGTGAGTGCTCTGGCCCAAGGCAGCACCCATCCAAGATTTTTTTGTTCAGCCGTTCGGATGGACCGGCTATAGTTTTCAAAGGCTTTCTTAGATTCGCCCACCATCCTGTAGCAATTACCGATATTCTGATACACCATGCCTTCAAACCAGAAATCTTCAGTCTCCCTGTAAGCCTCCAATGCTTTTAAAAAAAATTCTAATGCCTTTTCATAATTGTTCAATGTAAAATAGGCCTTGCCGATATTTTCCTGGGAAAAACCAATACCAAACTTATCTCCAATTTTTTCATAGCCTTTTAAGGAGTCAAACTGGTATTTGACTGCTTTTTCATAATCGCCCAGGCCGGCATAGACATGGCCGATGTTATTCAAGGAGCAAAAAACACCCCATTCATCCCCAATGGCTGTTCTGTGCTTTAATGATTTCTCATAATATCCCATGGCCCGGTCATAATAGCCCCGTTTAAAATGGACTCTGCCAATGAGAACCAGAGCCCTGCCCTTATACACTTTGACCTTGTTCTTTTCACAATGGACCAGCATCTGGTGATAGACTTCAAGGGCTTTGTCATAAAATCCCGTATAATAATAATAGTTACCAAAGCTATAAAAGGTGCTCGCCATACCTTCGTGATTGTTAAGTTTTTCATATTCTTTTAAGAGAATGCTGCAATAGTGTATGGCTTTTTTAGGCGACCGATTGTCATAAAGGGAGATCAGTTTTTCCAGGAGATCTGCTTTTTGTTTGCCCTCCACTTTTCCAAGTCTTTGTTCCAGCTCACTGATCTGAGCATCAAAATCCACGTCACCATGGGCAACGTCAAACGGGATGACAGACAATACCCATAAGACTATCCATAACCCTATACTTGTGCTCATTTTCTTCATGAGACCCTCCCAGTTAAAAATAGTCTTGAATATTGTTCTGCTTATGGTTTTTAGTATTAAAATTTTGTTTTTAGAGTGTCAATGCCATATATTTAATTCTACCATTATCGAATTGGTTTGACACAGATAAAAATCCTTGATATGTTTCGATATACATCGAATCAGTTAAAGAAGGATTGAGAACATGGAGTTGGAAAAAAGTTTAATAATACTCAAAGCTGCCTCTGACAAGTCGCGCCTATTTATAATAAATGCATTGCTTGAAGAACCCCAGTACGTCGAGAAATTATCTCAGCGGTTGAACCTGGCAAAATCCACGGTATCTTTTCATCTAAAAAAACTTGAGGCCGCTGAAATCGTATCAAAGGAAAAGCAACAGTATTACACCCTGTACCACATCAACGAACATCTTTTTGAAATGCCTTTGAAAATGATGTTTGATTTTAAAAATAGAGATAAGGAAAACCAGGTAAAACGGTTGGCTGATTACAGACAAAAAATTTTGAACATCTTTATTAAGGACAACCGGCTCATTAAATTGCCGGCCCAGAACAAGAAAAAGGAAATAATTCTGGAATTTTTTGCCGCTCTTTTTACGCCGGACAAACACTATAGTGAAAAAGAGGTGAACCACTATATTCTTGAATTTTTTGATGATTATTGTCTGATAAGAAGACTATTGATCGATTATCAGTTCATGACAAGAAAAAATGGGCAATATACTCTGACAAAAGATTTTGGAAAATCATCTTTCCCCATAATTAAAAACAAAGGCAATAAAATGGACAACAAAGCAAAAAGAAAAGCAATTATCAATGAATATAAAAACAAAAAACCGTCAGCATGGGGTATCTTTCAGATTAAAAACTGCAAAACAGGAAAGATATTTATTGATGCCACTAACCGCCTTGATACAATCTATAACCGTCACAAGGCAGAATTGAAATTTAAAACCCATTGGAATAAATCCCTTTTAAAAGATTGGCAGGAATTCGGCGAACAAAATTTTTCCTTTGAAATACTGGATCAGATAGATCCCAAAAAAGTGGTAGGAACAAACCATACAAAACACTTAAAAGAACATCTGGAAATCTGGCTTGAGAAAGTGAAAGAAAAGGATCGTTATTAGTTACTCCAAGGTTGCATAAAAAACATAACCATTACGACTAACATATTGAAACAAAAACAAATTACGATCCAATTTCAGGTATCTTTAAAAAACAAGCAACCTTATTAATAAAGATTTAAGGAAACCATGCCATGGAAACCGAAATGAACTATGTCAAACAACATTGTGAACAGATCAGTATCCGGCAGGAAACAGGCCCGGGAATCAATGATATCACATTTGATGCTGAAAAAATTGTTAAGGCCTCCAAAATCCAAACCGGCAGTGCCCATATCACTGCCATTGGCTCCACAGGGTCGGTAACCTCAATTGAATATGAGTCTGGCGTCATTGATGACCTGAAGAAAGCCGTCAATAGGATCGCCCCGCCGGACGGAATTTACAAGCATGAGCTGGCTTGGCACGATGGCAATGGGCACAGCCATATCCAGGCTGCCATCATCGGACCCTCCATTGTGGTCCCTGTTCGGGGTGGAACCCTGAAATTGGGCACATGGCAGCAGATTGTCGTTTTGAACCATGATAATCATTCCAGGAAAAGACTGGTTGAAGTCACGGTGACCGGCATATAAAAAGAATTTTTTATAATGAATAAAAGCACTTGCTTTAATACAAAGCCGTAAGATTACCCACTTGGAAATCTGTTAAGATTGTGCTATTAAAGGCTTGTTTTTTATCAAAATAGTGGAATAATTATGCCATCCGGGCCTTGTCTCGGATAATTTATATCAACATATGTCCAAGCAGGTGTAAACAAAATGAAAGCATTACTTGCCCTGGAAGACGGCAGGACCTTTCCATGCAAAAGCTTTACCGGGCCCGGTGAAGCAAATGGGGAAGTGGTATTCAACACAAGTATGACCGGATACCAGGAAATCCTTACCGATCCTTCCTACTATGGTCAAATGGTAACCATGACCTACCCGCTCATTGGCAATTACGGCATCAATCCTGATGATATTGAATCCAACCAAATCCAGGTAGCTGCATTTATTGTCAAGGAATACCAGGATTTTCCCAGCAACTTTAGATCCAGGGGAACACTGGCAGACTACCTGATTAAAAATCATGTTCTGGGTGTTGAAGACATTGATACAAGAGCATTGACCCGTCACATACGGAATGTGGGCGCCATGAGGGCAGTGATATCGACATCAGACCTTGATGTGGATTCCCTGGTCCAAAAGGCCAAAGAGATCCAGACCATGGAAGGATGTGATCTTGTTAAAAAGGTCACCACCAAGAAACCCTACTTCTGGAAATATAATCAGCCAGAGTATATCAATTTGGAATCCTTGAATGATCCGCTGATCTGGCACCACCGGGGAAGAAAGCATTCTGTGATAGCACTTGATTTCGGTATTAAATATAATATTATCCGGTGTCTTGAAAAGGAAGGGTGCGAGGTATTGGTAGTTCCGGCAAAAACAGATGCCGCCACCATTAAAAATCTGAAACCGGACGGAATTTTCCTTTCCAATGGCCCGGGAGACCCGGAACCTGTAACCTATGCAGTAGATATCATCAAACAGCTTTTGGGCTTTGCACCTATCTTTGGTATCTGCCTGGGCATGCAGCTTTTAGGTATTGCCATGGGCGGTAAAACCTTGAAAATCAAGTTCGGACACCGGGGTGGAAACCAGCCGGTGAAAAATTTATCCACCAACAAGGTAGAAATTACATCCCAGAACCATGGGTTTGCCGTGGACTTGAACAGTCTTGGCGAGGATAATTCCCAGATGACCCATATCAACTTGAATGAAGAATCCCTTGAAGGTCTCAAGAGCGATGCAGTTCAAGCATTTGCCGTTCAATACCATCCGGAAGCATCACCGGGTCCCCATGATGCTGCCTATCTTTTTAACCAGTTTGCCGAGATGATGAAAAATGCCAAAGCGTAAAGATATTCAAAAAATTTTAATTATAGGGGCAGGCCCGATAATCATCAGCCAGGCCTGCGAATTTGACTACTCCGGTACCCAGGCTTGCAAAGCCTTAAAAGAAGAAGGGTTTGATGTGGTACTCATCAACTCCAATCCTGCCACGATTATGACAGATCCGGAAACCGCAGATAAAGTCTATATTGAGCCTGTGACCCCTGAAACCCTGATCAAAGTGATTAAAAAAGAAAGACCAGATGCCATCCTGCCCACCCTTGGAGGCCAGACCGCACTGAATACAGCGGTAGAAGCAGCCAACACAGGCGTCCTTGAAGAATATAATATTGAGATGATCGGTGCCTCCATTGATGCCATCAACAAGGCAGAAGACCGAGAACTTTTCCGGGATGCCATGAACAAGATCGGTTTACGGATTCCCAAAAGCGGTTTTGCCACCAATGTTTTAGAGGTGGAAGAAGTTGCAAAGAAAATTGGCTTTCCCATAATTGTCCGTCCCAGTTTCACCCTTGGCGGTACCGGCGGCGGGGTGGCCTATAATATGGAAGACCTTTTAAAGCTTTCCAAAGCAGGGCTGGATGCAAGCCTTATCACCCAGGTCATGCTGGAAGAGTCTGTTCTCGGCTGGAAGGAATACGAACT
>JAAEMC010000326.1 GCA_024225895.1 Desulfobacteraceae bacterium
CTCATGTTATTTGCCTACGTCATTCCAATCTTTCCATTAGGGGGGATAATGACCCCGGCTTCCGGGTATGAAGGCTTTGAGCTTGTAAAGGATGTCGCATGGCACATGTTCCTTCCCGCTATATCTATCGTCGTCTGGTACGTTGGAGAATATGTTGTTTTAACCCGGAGTTCGATGATTGACGTAATGGAGCAGGAATATATCATTACCGCCCGGGCCAAAGGATTAAAAAAGTATAGAGTTTTAAAAGATCATGCGCTCAGAAATGCCCTTCTGCCAGTGGTTACCATCACCGGTGTGAATCTGGCTTTTGCTGTAGCCGGGGTCATAGAAGCTGAAACCGTTTTTTCCTGGCCAGGTGTTGGACGCCTGACATTTGATGCAGTATCTCAAAGAGACTACCCACTGCTCCAGGGATTGTTCATGTTATTCGCCTTTTGTATAGTTATAGCCAACCTGGTCATTGATTTGATTTACGGATATATCGATCCAAGAATTACAGTGGGAGATAAGTAACAATGGCTCAATATTTGAAAAAAACCAATAAATTCAAAGATTTTTTTCACCTCCTGTTCGGACATCCAATGGGATTTGCAGGGCTTTCGATCATCCTGATTTTTCTGGGCATGGCATTTTTTGCACCCTATTTAGGAACACAGGACCCTTCAAAAACTGGCGCACTTGAGCATCTGCTCATTCCGCCCTCTTCCCAATTCTGGTTAGGCACAGATGACCTTGCAAGAGATATTTGGAGCCAAATAATTTATGGATCAAGAATTTCTTTGACAATTGGGTTTATAGCAGCCCTGATTACTGTTTTCTCAGGCACCTTAGTCGGTCTTATTTCAGGGTATTACGGAAAATTTGTTGATGAAATCCTGATGCGCACCGTGGATTTTTTCATGATGCTGCCCGAGCTGCCTTTAATGATCGTCCTTGCTGCTGTTCTGGGACCCAGCATGTGGAATATCATTCTGGTGGTCAGCCTTGTCAGCTGGCCTACGACCGCGCGTGTTGTCAGATCCCAGGTGCTGTCATTAAAGGAAAGACCATTTGTAGAATCCTCCCGCTGTATTGGAGCATCAAATTTACAACTGATGTTTTCCGAAATTCTTCCCAATGTAGTACCCCTCATGTTTGCCCAGGCTGTACTCATGATTACTGAGGCTATCTATGCTGAAGCTGTTTTAAGTTTTTTGGGATTGGGTGATCCCACCACCATCAGCTGGGGGATGATGATGAATTTCGTCTTTGTATCCGGTGTGATTGCAGAAAGTTATTGGTGGGTGTTTCCGCCTATCATTTGCATTGTTACACTCATTGTTAGCTTCAGTTTTCTGGGTACAGCTGTCAGTGATATTCTGGAACCCGGGTATAAAGAAAAAAAGGGGTTCTGATTGGAATTGTGAGGCATTACTGGTTATCAGCTATCTCGAATCTTTCATGAGAGGGACGTGAAATATTCGGGCAAAACAGAAGAAAAAGGCATTCATGACCTCAACAGAAGATAAAAACGTATTGGAAGTTAAAAATTTAAAAAAGCACTTTGTGTTGAGAAAAGGGTTGTTCTCCTCCTTATTTACAAAAGAAGGAGAAGCCACCCATTTTCGTGCCGTGGACAA
>JAAEMC010000327.1 GCA_024225895.1 Desulfobacteraceae bacterium
CCTAAACCAGATTAGCCCGGATTTTATCCGCCTCAGGAGTTTTGCAGTTCCGAACCGTGCCAAGCAATTCTCTGATATTTCCAAAGACTGGTTTGTTCATTTGACAGACAAAAAAATTGCAAAGGAAATCCTCTTGTTCCTTCAATCCCTTGACGGCATTACCAGTACCATCAAAAGCGACCATATCCTCAACCTTTTTGAAGATGTGAACGGTACATTGCCTAAAGACAAGGCAATGATGACAGGGATTATTGAAACCTTTCTTGACATGACCCCGGAAAACCAAATGGTTTACCAGGTGGGCAGGAGATCCGGCATATTCAGCTCCATCACCCAGATGAACAACAGGCAGCAGGTGGATGAAATCAAAGAACAATGCAGTCAAAACGGTATTACCCCTGAAAATGTGGATGTTACCATAAAGCGACTGCTCAAACGGTTTATGTGATTTAATCCCGGCCCAAGGTATCAAAAAAAAGGGCAACACTATAAAAGATATTGTAATAGGAATCAGCGGATAGACACATGGTGTGAGATTCAAAGAAATGGAACCCATCAAGCCGTACGTTCTTTGGGAAGTTCGATATAAAAGGTAGCCCCTTTGCCTGGTGGTGAAATCACCCCCATCTTACCTTTATGATTTTCTGTTATAATAAAGTAGGACACAGATAGACCCAGGCCGGTTCCCGACCCCACCTTTTTGGTTGTAAAAAAGGGTTCAAAAACTTTGATCCTTATCAGTTCATCCATACCGGGTCCGGTATCCTCTATTTCCACCCGGATGGTGTTTTCTTTTTGAAATACCCGAAGAAAAAATGTGGGTCCTTCATCTTTTTCATATGTTTTAGCCGCCATGATCTGGGCCCCGTTTTTCATAATATTTAAAAAAACCAATTGGATTTTATTTTCATCACAAAATACATTGGGAACAGTATGGTAATCTTTATTTATCTTAACTTGCTTAAAATCATACCTCTTTTTCAAAGAATATTCCTGGGCGGATAGTTCTATGGTTTTATCCAATAGGGTTCGGATATCGTGGGAAGCAAAGTCAGATTCACTTTTTCTTGAAAAGGAAAGCATATCCCGGACAATGGCAGCAGCCCTGCGGCCCGAGTCAAATGCAGAGTTCATTAATTTAACGATCTGACGTTTTTGAACATATTTTTCAATGGTTTCCATTGGAACGCCGCACTCGCGGGCAATATCTACATTCTTTTGCAGCCCGCCTTTTAACCGGTTTTGAGCAACTTGCAGGCTCTGGAGAATCCCGGCAAGCGGATTATTGATCTCATGGGCCATGCCGGCGGCAAGTCCGCCAACGGAAAGCATCTTTTCCGACTGGATAATAATTTCCTCCATTCTGACTTTCTCCGTGATATCGTCCACACGGATAACGGCCCCTTCAAAACCCGCGGCCAAAGGATAGACCGTAATATCCAAGAAACATTCCTTGTCCTGCCTCATGGAATGAACCCTGGAAAATTTCTCAATCTTCCCTCCAGTGATGGCATTCTTCAAGGCCACAACATCAATACCAATACTGATAAAAATATCCTCAAGATTTTCTCCTAAAGCATCAGCGGCGCTTGCTCTGAGAAATTTTTCCGCTTCAAGATTCCATTCATTGATTATACCGAATTTATCCACACCAACTATTAAAGAAGGCATGGAGTCAATTATATTCCTCAAATAGTTTTGCAAGTGGACAATTTGAGCCTGGGTCTTTTTATATTCAGACACATCCCTGAGACTTGCCACCCTTACTTCTTCTCCATCATATTCCATAAAGCTGACCCATATTTCCACGGGGAACTGGTTACCGTCTTTTTTAATAGCAATCACCTCATAGGGTCCAAGATCACGCTCTGCAATCATTTTTTTCAAATACTCATTATGGGTGGGATGGATGGTCCTATCAATGGCGTTAATGCCGATAAGCTCTTCAGGCGCATAACCGAACATTTTATAGTACTGATCATTTGCCTGTAGAATCCGGCCGGTGTCATGGATAACAATGGCCTCGCGGGTGGCATTGGCCAGCTGTTTAAACCTGTTTTCCGAAAGTGCGAGTTTTGCGGCATAATCTTTTCGCCGGGACACATCTTTTAACAATCGTTCGCGCATCCGGTTGATCATGCCGGCCATGCGGTCCAGCTCATCTTCCTTAAAAAATAAAAAATTATTTTTATTTAATTTTAAAGGGATATCCAGTTTTTCCATGTCAGTACCGGATGCATAATCAGATATCCTTTTAATATGATTTGTGACAAGGATTTGAAAAACACCCATTAAAAAAACGATCGTAATCAAAGATTGGATAAAATTGGCAATCAGGATGAGCTTGAACTTATCAATAATTGTCTCATAGGCATTGTCAAAACTAGCTAAAACAGTGAGCTTTCCAAGCTGAATAACAGTGCCGGACAGGTTGCTGTATTCAAGATTCATCTCTTTTAATATACTTCTTTTATGACCGGTATCTTTTTGCCCAACCGATACGGTTTGCCCATATTTACCAACCACTTCAAGATATTTTATCCCTCTTAAATACAGCATGCTTTGAAGCTGGCTTTTAAGCTGAACCATGCTGTAATTGTAAAGACTCAGTGAGATAGGGTTTAGACTGTTTTTTTTAATACTCTGAAGATTTTGATGAATATTTTCAACATCTTTTTTAAACTCGATATACATCTGGATGCCTGAGAAGGTGAAGGTTAGAACCAGGCTGAATAACAAGACAAAAAATAGAATTTTGGAGGGCAGGTGATGTCTAATTATTCTGATGATTTTAGATACCATGCAGTATTTTATACTGCCAAGGAAAAGACAAAGTCAATAGGAGCCGGGATTTGTCAAAAAAAACTATAAAAGTTTCTATCCCGGATATTTCACATCCCAGCCTTCATGACTGCCGGATCAAGCCCTTGCCAGGACCAGTACATCCACCTGTCCGGCACCGGCATTAAGCAATGTGACGGCAGCTTCATTACAGGTTGCACCGGTAGTATATACATCATCAAGAAGGAGTACATTTTTATCTTTAATTATTTTTGCCTCCCTGACTTGAAAGGCATTTTCCACATTCTTTTTTCTGGTTTCCGCATCAAAACCGGTCTGGGATTTGGTGTTTTTCACTCTGTAAAGGCAGTTAGAGTTAAAACAAAAATCCGGCGCTTTTAAAAAATGCGTTTCATACAATTTTTTAAGATTCCTGGCAATAATAACAGCCTGATTAAATCCCCTCTGCCGGGCTTTTCTTTTATGCAGCGGCATGGGAATCACCACATCGATTTTTTGAGAAGAAAAATACTGGGTATATGCCGAAAAAATCATGGCTTCAAAAAGAGGTGAACAGGATAAGGCGCCTTTATATTTTAATAGATGAATCCCCTGTTTGATTATGCCTTCATAACTTGCTGCGGCCCGGACACTATTTATTCTGCCAGGTGTTTTGAGACATTCTCCACAATAATGGTTTTCTTCTGCGGGATTGTTATACATACGGCCGCATTTAGGGCAGAAAGGAGCTTGAAATTCAGTATATCCCATTGTCATGCAGTCATGGCAAAAACAGGATGAAAGGGCATTTGTCCGTCCTTGTCTCGTATTTTGAAGATACCTGCCGCACCGAATACATTTAGGAGGATAAAGCAGGCCTTCAAAAAACGAAAATATCTTTTTCATGCCTGAAAAAGAATCTTTTCTGCAATGATCCTGGAAAATCTTGAACATGACACCTCTTCCTTTCCGGGAATCCGGACGGCAAGATCCAATGGTACTTCTTTTGCTGCAAGAGATTTTTTCACCCCAAATTCAATAATCTGTGCTGCTTTTTTCCATCCGATATATCCCAGCATCATAGCGCCTGCCAGTATGATGGCACAAGGATTGGCCTTATCCTGTCCGGCAATATCCATGGCCGTTCCATGGTTGGGTTCAAACACTGCACACTGGTTTCCTATGCTGACCATGGGATTCATCATACCCACGCCGAAATCCTTTTCAGGGTTCTCCGCCAGCCAGTCCCGGCGGTTATTTGGGCAGACAATCACGTCAAAATGTTCCGGCCGCAGCAGCATTTCCGCAAACACCATATCTGCCATCCGCTCCTTGACCGACACCTTCCCGTCCGGTACAAGGCCTTCATATCTTTCAAATACAGCCTCCTCGGATACCACTGAGCTGCCGAATCTTTCATGAAGAATATCAAACCCGGTCCTGGATATCTGATTTTTTGGCAGGGCCAGATCCATTGAGGTACTGTTCCGCATCAGGGTAATGCTCTTGCTTTCATCTCTTAAAGCATACTCAAATGCTTTAATTAAAAGCCTGTTGCTTCCTTTGCGCGGATTTTCCCGGGCGCCCAGGCTGCTTTTAGGAGGAATATCACAAAAAAGTTCTGTTTTTAAAAATCCCAAATGTTTCATGGTTTCGGGAGAAAAGGATGATGCTTCACTGCTTTGGGAAGATCCCAGGTCATTTTCCCAGAAAAGAATAATATTGACTTTCTCCGGGTTGTGAAAGGGATTGGGAATGGTGGGATAATATTTTATTTTCCTGGCACTGGCAAAGAGTTTAAGTTGCTTCTTGATCGTATAGTTTGGGCTCAGTGCTTCATTTGATTCAGGCACCGTAAGCGGACCTTTGATGGCCACTTTATATTTCTCAAGGATTGCCAAGGCGTCTTCACAGATTCTTTCTCCGGGCTGTCCACCGGGCCGTTCCCGGGTGCCTTGTTCTAAAAAAACTTCTTTCCAGTAAATTCTTTTTTTCGAATCATAGGCTGTTTTCACTGCAGCATTGACGACCAGTTTTACCGCCGGCCAGATCTCTTTTCCAATACCATCCCCGACGATATAGGGAATCACAAGATTATCCGGGACAATCAAATTGTTTGAAAAATCAAAAAAAAGCTTTTCACCCATTTGGGTCCTCTTATTGAGACCTTTGAATTATTCTTAATTTTGTTTTAGTGCCAGAAAGACTCAAATTATAACCGCAGGAATATATTGCATATTTCGAGGACTAAGATTTGCGGCTGACGCAGCAATTAGGCAAAAGAAGGAGTTATTCAAAGGTCTCCTATTTGCTTTTTATTCTTTGCCTGTGTGCCTCATACATTGCGATTGCCCCTGCAACCGATGCATTCAGTGAGTTGACCTTTCCTGTCATTGGTATGGACAAAAGAAAATCGCATGTTTTTTTTACCAGGGGCCGGATACCTTTGTGCTCTCCACCGATTACCAATGCCAGGTTTCCTGTCAGATCAGATTCAAAAAGAGAACTGGTTCCATCAGCATCCATCCCGGCTACCCAGACATTCTCCTTTTTCAATATTTTCAAGATGGCCGCTGTATTAGTCATCAAAAAAATTTGTGCATGTTCCATGGCGCCTGCCGAACTCCTGGATACGGTAGGAGTCGGCCTCACAGACCGGTCCTTGGGAATCATAATATAATCCACGCCTGCGCACAATGCAGTCCGAATCAAGGCACCCAGGTTATGGGGGTCTTCAAGATGCTCCACAACAAGGATAAAACAAGGTGCCTCATCAGCTTGTATCCTGGGAATAATATCAGTCCCTTTATTTACCGGAAAAGCTGATACTTCCAACGCAACCCCTTGGTGTTTGCCCTGGTTTGTCATCTTGTCTAAAATATCCGGGCGGATGGTATCAATTTCAATGCGGTTCTGTTGCGCCATCCGAATAATTTTATCCGCACGTGCAGTGCCTTTCTTGCCTGAAACCAGTAACCGGTGGAATCGCCTTTTCTTAGCCCGGATGGCTTCAAATACAGAATGAAAACCAAAAAGAATTTCTGTTTTTTCTGCTGGGGACATTTTTTTATGGTCTGTTATTGGGTTTGCGCCTCAAAAATTCCAACAAAGTCGGTAATGGCTTTATCAAGGTCATCATTCACGATCACATACTGGTACATGTCTTTCTTATCCAGTTCCTTTTTGGCATTTTCAAGGCGTTTTTCAATCACGTCTGCAGTATCGGTTCCCCGTTGCCTTAACCTTTTTTCCAGTTCCTCAAAAGAAGGGGGCATAATATAAATGGAAACAAATTGCATGCCCGATGCCATGACCTGTTGGGCGCCCTGGACATCAATATCCAGTAAAATATGCCGGCTGTTGTTCAATGCCTCATTTATGAAACCTTTGGAAGTGCCGTAATAATTGTCATGGACCTTGGCCCATTCCAGCCATAGGCCGTCATTAATTCGTTGTAAAAATTCTTTTTCATCAATAAAAAAATAATCAACACCATGAGTTTCATTAATTCTTGGCAACCTTGTAGTGTGAGAAACAGAATAGGATAGATTTTCAGTTTTTTTTAAAACCTTGCGGGTCAACGTGGTCTTGCCTGCCCCGGAAGGTGCTGAAACTATAAACAATTTGCCTTTACTGCCCATGACTATTTTTCTTTTTACCCCTTGGCCAGGGACTCAAACCTATTGGAGATGGTCTCAGCCTGTATTGCGGACAATACCACATGATTACTGTCCATTATTATGATTGCCCGTGTTTTCCTGCCATGGGTAATATCAATGAGTCGGCGCTCGTCCCTGGCCTCATCCTTTACCCGTTTCATGGGGGATGAATTCGGGGATAAAATTGCCACAATCCTTTCAACCACTACTGTATTTCCAAAACCTACATTTAAAAGAACCTGTTCCATAATGCCACCATCTTTTGTTTGTTATTCTATATTTTGAACCTGTTCCCTGATCTTTTCAAGCTCTGATTTTAAATCCACCACCAAATGCTGCAATAAAGCATTCCCGGCTTTTGATCCAATGGTGTTGAACTCCCGGTTAAACTCCTGGATCAAAAAATTTAATTTCCTGCCCTGGGATTGTTTTGACTTTAAAATCTCTTTAAATTGGTTAATATGGCTGTAAATTCGTACAATCTCTTCTGAAACATCACTCTTGTCTGACAGGATGGCCGCTTCCTGGGCGAGCCTCACCGGATCTAGAACATCAATATCTGCGGTCAGCTTTGAGATTCTATCTTCAAGTCTCTTTTTATAAATTTCAGGAATTTGAACTGCTTCTTTTTGAATTTTTTTAAGCTGCTTTTCAATATATTTTATCCTGGCCTTTAAATCCTTTTCAAGACTTTTACCTTCTTTTTTACGCATGCCATCCAGGCCTTTGGCAGCCTTATTAGTGGCCTTTGAGACAGTTTGCCAAAGCAGCATTTCATCCATTTCTTTTTGAATGGGCAGAATCATGTTTTTCCCTGAAAGCAGATTGGATAAGGAGATGTCCGATACCAGCATAAATTTGGATTTTAGTGTGTCCAATGCCGTATAATAAGACTGTGCTCGCTGTTCATCCACTTCAAAAAGATCGGCATCCTTTGAGTCATCCAGCAATGAAAGCTTGACTTCAATCCTGCCCCGCTGCTGGTGTTGAGAAATTATTTTTTTCATATCCTCTTCAAAGGGCTTGCAGATATCAGGCAGATGCATGGCAAAATCCAGAAACCTGTGGTTGTAAGAGCGGATTGTGATATCACAGGTAAAATGGTTAAAGGTGACGGAACTGCCTGAATAGGCGGTCATGCTTTTTATCATTTACTTTTCCTTTTTGTTTCTTTGAGGTCCCTTAAATACTTTTCCCTGATTTTGATTAAAAAACCGGTCATGCTTTGGGCCGAATAATCAGG
>JAAEMC010000328.1 GCA_024225895.1 Desulfobacteraceae bacterium
GTGTTACATGCGTTTACCCTCTTTGTTTTCCTTTTCAGGTTCAATCAAAAACTGATAACTTGCAAAATATATTTCTGCCAGTGTTATAAATAACGTGGCAATTAAAGGTCCGTAAATAATGCCCAAAAGCCCGTAAGCTTTTAAGCCGCCGATAATGGCAAAAAAAACAATCAAAGGGTGCATTCTTACGCGGTTGCCAACTACTCTGGGCTTGAAAATATATTCAATACCCCATGACAAGACCCCGTAAAAGACAATAATAAATATGCTGGCGGCAATTTTGCCTTTCAACAGCATATAGATGGCTGTGGGAATCAATACGATACCAATGCCCACAATGGGAAGAAATGCCAAAAATCCCATGATCACCCCCCAGAGAAACGGGGAATTGAGTCCCAGCATCATAAAAAGCACACCACCTGCAGTACCTTGTATTACCCCGCCCAAGCCATTACCGATCAGAACGGCACCAGCCATATCCTTAAATTTTTTAAAAAGCTGCATATCCTGGGCATCAGGCAACGGGCTTAAATCATAGATGTAATCCACCAACCTACTTCCATCAATGAGCAAATAAAATACAACAATGAGCATCAGGCAAAAATAAACCACCAGGTTCAATATATTGGAAGTGATAAAGCGTGCCTGTTCAAACAAAGAAAACCCAACCATGGTCCCCAGTTCCGAGATGGGTTTTAACAATTGATCCCAGGTAATGGTTTTATCAAATCCGGCAGAATTGAAAAGTTCATTCAACCGCTCCAGGGCCTGGGTGCTTTCAAGAAGATTTTTCAACTGGTTGGAGAACACGGCATTCTTCGCCATGGTATATAGTCCTAAAGCTTCCTTGGAAAGGATGCCCACAAAGAGTACCACCGGGATAAAGACAACGAAAAAAATCACTACACAGGTTATAACAGACGCAATCTGGGGAGATAATTTTTTTGAAAAGAGTGTAAAGACCGGCCGGAAGATACCGGTTGAGACAATCCCTAATATGATGGTGGCAAAAAAAGGAGCAATCAATTTGCCTGCCAGCAAAAGCGCAATGATGAACAAGGCAAGAAAGAAAAAAAATACCGCTCTTTGAGAAATGTTTTGCTCCAATTTGTCACCAATCAATTCGACTTAAAAGAAGGTCGACCTAAATAACAGGGAAGGACAAAAAACCATGTAAAGCCGTATCATGCAGTTGCAAAAAGTGCACAGATACGGCTTTACAAAATAATAACAACATACCGTTTTTAACTGCTAATAACTCCCAGAGCAGCAAGAACGAGAAGTATTTCAAAAATTATCACTTGAACCCAACTGCCAAAAAAGTGATAAACAATGCCTCCCCCGACAATGGCAGGGACGGCAGTATAAATCATTATGCCTAATTTCCTGGGAATATCCATAATTAAAACACCCTTTTATTAATACCTGTTCCACTGGTTAAAAATCATAATAAAATTTAAAGATTCTTACCATTTATATGAAACCAAGTAAAGGGAAAAACGACCAGTAACCATTGGGTAAATGCAATGGTCAAAAGGGCTATTTTTCAATGATCATGGCCATCCCCATTCCACCACCAATACACATTGAAATCAGGGCGGTTGAATAGGATTTTCTTTTCATCTGATGGATGGCGGTGACCATTTGTCTGGCACCGGTACATCCTATGGGATGTCCAATGGAAATACCGCTTCCAAGCTCATTGGGTTTTTCCATATCAATATTTAATTCTTTCATACACCCGATGGCTTGGGCGGCAAAAGCTTCATTGAGTTCAATCATATCGATATCACCCATGGTCATACCTGTTTGTTCCAGCACTTTTTTCACCGCAGGAACAGGTCCTAAACCCATATAGGCCGGATCAAGGCCGCCTGCAGCAAAGCCTTTGATCTTAGCCAGTTTCTCAAGACCAAGTTCATCGGCTTTTTCACCGGTCATCAGCAATACAGCGGCACCGGCATCATTAATGCCGGAAGCATTTCCTGCAGTAACACTGCCGTCCTTTTTAAATGCCGGACGTAACTTTCCCAGCTTTTCTATGCTGGTTTCCATGGGACGCTCATCTTTATCCACCACAATATCTGTTTTGCGGTGTTTAATAGTCACAGGCGTAATCTCCTGGGCAAAGGTCCCGTCATGTACTGCTGCAAATGCACGTTGATGACTCAGCAACGCCAATTGGTCCTGCTCGTCACGGGTGATACCATATTTTTCAACAATATTTTCAGCAGTCAGGCCCATGTGGTATCCATAAAAAATCTCATAAAGGCCATCAAATACCATGAGATCATGCACATCTCCCACACCGGTGAGTTCCATCCGATGTCCCCATCTGGCTTTTAACAGTGCCAGAGGGGCGTTGCTCATACTTTCCTGCCCACCGGCTATCACTGCATCAGCCTGCCCGGTCATAATGGCCTGTGCCCCTAAAGCAATAGCCTTAAGCCCTGAACCGCATATTTTGTTAATGGTAAATGCCGTGGTCTGTCTTGAAATACCGGCACTTATCATAGCCTGCCTGGAAGTATTCTGTCCCTGTCCTGCCTGGAGGACATTGCCCATGATAACTTCATCTACAAATACCGGAGCAAGGCCATCATCATAATCATATCCTTTTTTCTCAAGATCCAGCATGCCCTGGCCCTTGAGGGTATCTGGGGCGAATGCCTCCTGCACATCGTCCACGGCCGGACGAAGTCCCACCCTTTTCAGGACGTCTTTCATTACATATGTACCCAGCTCAACAACCGGTACGTTTTTAAGGGAACCACCAAAAGAACCGACAGGTGTTCTGACACCGCTGACGATATAAACATCTTTCATTTAAAGCCTCCATGTATATTGATTTTTTCATTGCAACCAGTTACATATTAGTTACATTATGAACTAAATAACAAAGCACCGTATAAAACACAAGGAATTATCAAGCATGTGCCTTATCCTCTTTGCATATAACATTTCAGAAGAATACCCATTGATCCTGGCCGCCAACAGGGATGAATTTTATCAGCGGCAAACTCGGCCCATGTCTTTTTGGGAAGGCCACCCTGATATTCTTGCAGGAATGGATCTTGAAGGCGGCGGCACCTGGTTAGGCATCCATAAATCCGGAAAATTCGGAGCTATTACCAACTTTCGTGATCCTGCTTCCATAAAAAGCGCTGCTCCTTCCAGGGGGGAAATAATAATTGATTATCTTAATCATCAAGACAAGACCATTGATTTTTTAGAACAGTTTAAGCCTCAAAGTGAAAAATATAATGGATTCAATCTGCTTTTCGGAGACAGGCACAACCTTTATTGGTTCTCCAATATAAAAGATAAAATCATAGAAATTGAACCCGGTATACACGGTCTCTCCAACCGGCATCTTGACACCCCCTGGCCAAAAGTTGCATCCGGGAAAAAAGCATTGGCCGAAATCACCAAAACCCATCCAAGCCAGGAAGATCTGTTTGACATCCTCCTGGACCGGCACATACCAGACGATTCTCTGCTGCCGGATACTGGTGTCGGTTTGGAATTTGAACGAATTCTATCGCCGCTGTTTATTAAAAGTCCGGTTTACGGCACAAGGTCATCCACA
>JAAEMC010000329.1 GCA_024225895.1 Desulfobacteraceae bacterium
AAAATCTGCATTTGTACAAGCACCCGTCTGATATATTCAATGGGATTACATTGTAATCAACATGCCGGGTGTCAGGTGGTAATACCGTGACGCGGCTGCCGGTGATTTTAAATAGTTTTTTGGCTTTGTGATCCAAGTTTTCCGGGGTGATGTCTTTTACTTTTTCAAGCCACTCACAGACAGAAACAGGCAGGTTGCTGGCATTGGCAATGGATTCTTTAAGAAGTGAATGCCAGTTTTGGATAATGTTTGAAATGTTCTTTTCTTTAAATGGTTTTCCGCCCAGTAATGAATTGGTAGGATACATCAAATTGGGCAGGTAATATTCGCCCAGAGCCGAGTAAACCCCGGTGTATCCTCCAGTGGAGTAATAGATCCAGTCATTGCCTGTCGTTCGCTTGAGCCATTCGGAAGGATTAAGCCAGTCTTGACTTTTGGCCTTGGCATGTTTGATCTCATTGTTTAAATTAAATTCAAAAATCAAGTCCTTTGTTTCCAGCCGTGAAAAAATACCATATTTTAACGGATAACTGATTTTTGTATAGTTAGCATCCCCTTTTTTGTTGATTATAATGGAAAAATCATTGGTTTCGCCAGCTTCAGTATGGTATTCTTCAAACTTCAAATGATTATATCCCCTAAAAGTTTTTAACGTGTTTTTTATAATTTAAACCATGGGTTTTGAAAAGCTTTTTAGGGACTCTTTTTTTTAAATATATACCGCCGGCTGGTTTGGCGGTATTGGAAAACCGGGTGAAACCATTGAATGTATTATTTCTTGAATCTTTTTTTTCAGGCTCTCATAAAGATTTCGCTTTAGGATATCAAGCTCATTCATCCCACGCCATAGAGCTTGTCACCTTACCGGCAAGGTTCTGGAAGTGGCGGATGAGGGGCGCGGCCCTCTACTTTATTGAAACGGTAGAGAATCTGGAGCGGTTTGATGTGATTTTTGCAACCGATATGATGGATGTGGCCGACTTCATTGCCCTGACCTGTGAAAAGCAGATCCCCATTTTTTTATATTTCCATGAAAATCAACTGACCTACCCATTGGCCCCCCGGAAGAAAAGGGATTTCCATCTGGGAATGACCAATATTATTTCCGCTTTAAGTGCCGGTAAAGTCGCCTTTAATTCCCAATTCCACTTTGATGCCTTTAGAAAGGAGGCAAAGGTTCTTTTAGGCCGGATGCCTGACAGCCGGACGCCTTGGGTCAATGGTCAGCTAATGGAAAAATCCAGCGTGATCTATCCGGGATGTCATTTTAAAAAGGGAGAAGCTGCTCTGGAAAAAAAGGATCTAATAAAACCGTTGATCATCTGGAATCACAGGTGGGAATATGACAAGAACCCGGAAACTTTTTTTGAAGCATTAAGGTATTTAAAGAAAAATTCAATTGGATTCTCTCTGGCCGTACTCGGAGAACGGTATGATTTAGCGCCAACAGTCTTTGAATCAATTGAAGAAGAATTCAAAGAAGAGCTGGTCGCCTTTGGATACGTGGCAGACCGCAAAGATTATGAAGCCTGGCTAAAAAAAGGGGCCATCGTGGTCAGTTGCGCCATCCAGGAAAATTTTGGTATTTCCGTGGTGGAGGCCATCAGGCTCGGCTGTCTTCCCTTGCTTCCCAGGCGTTTGTCCTATCCTGAAATCATTCCTGAAACATTCCATTCCCAGGTTCTGTATGAATCAAAAGAAGACCTTTTCAATAAACTTGCACACCTTGTTTTAAATTACACAGATTATGTTTCCTCACAAAAGGCATTGGCAAAAGCTATGGAAAAGTATTCATGGGAGATGATGGCAAAAAAATTTGATGCTGCCCTGGAAAATTTAATAAAATAGTTTATTGCCCACTCCTGCCATGAATCGCGGTCCTGACTTCGTCGAGTACCGCGATTAGAAAACCAGCAATAAGTAAGTAACATCTTAATCATGAGGAATGGCCTACAGCTTGGCAATTGGAGTTAATAAGAACTTAAAAATTAATTACCCTGACATATTCCCCCTCCGGAAGACATACGGCTCCTGCTCCTTTAGAATTGCTAAATCATAATATTTTAAAAACCAATTCACTTCAACAATTTGTCTACAGCCGTTAAGTGTAGTATGTCAAAAATATAGAAAACAATGTTTTTATTCAAAAATACCTTGACACTGAAAAAGCGATTTCTCATCTTTTTAATTTATCAGAGATTTTTTTAGCGAAAGACATGAGGACTGTTTGGGATTTGGCCGATTTATCAGTAATGGTAAGATTGACAAATACTGATCCTTTACGAAATTCCAAAGCATACGCGCCGATTAATTTTGGCAACTTCCTTCCACCGTCTCCCAGAGAAGGGAGAAATTCCGGCGATTCTGCATAGATGTCCTGATAAAGTCGCTTGGCTTCCTTGATCGTTGCGGTTTGATGGAATATCAACTCAATCCAAATATCATTGTTTTCATTAATATAATTCTGAAATACTGATTTCTTAACCCCTCGATCAATGTAGAATGGCGCTCCTCCGTTTATTCGCTGGGCTAGCTCATCAAAACCTTTAGCCACAAACGCTTTTGCTTCCTTCTTCCAGGATGGTATTTCATTATCTTTGGGTAATATGGAAACTAGTTTGGGTTTTTCAGATTCCTTTTGGTTTTGGTTAAAATTACAAGCGATTGAAGATATGCCCAATAGAAGAACAATCAAAGCTAGTAAAGTTTTGTTTTTCATATAGATCCCTTTTTAAAATTTATGATTTGCATCTCCTTCTGATGAGGGCAGTAGATCTAATTGATTTTGTTATATCTAAGTTAGAGTGATCTCTCTGAGATCGATTTGTTTGGGGTGATTGGTTCCCAGTCCCATTTCGGCTGCGGTTTGTATGTATGTGGTGTAGGGGAATAATGACGATAATCCTCTTTTGGATCGTTCTTGTTCCACTACCATAAGTCCCAAGTAATCCACTGCCACTGGATCGGTGCCCAGGATTAGTTGATTTTTGACAAATTGGGGTGGTCCGGATGGCCCGCCTTCAAATTTACCTAAGAGAGCATCATAAATATTCAGTTTGGTTTTATCTCGAATGAGGGGATGATTATACAGTTCAGCTATTTGGGGATTACAGTTATTTGCATGTACCTCCTTAATCCCTTTTCTTGGCGAGTAATCGAATAGGGGAATAGCGCCATAATAATTTTTCATGCAGCCAGTTATCCCGCAGTAGCCAGTACCGGCTTTAAGAATGGGAATGTTAATCATATAATCACATAATTGGGTAATTATTCTAGTCAGGGGAAAACCTAAATTAGCAGATTTCAAATGGGCAACAGTGTTTGTATCGTAACCTACGCCATCAAGATTAGTGGCCACATATCTCACTCCTTTTTTACTGGTATTGATTCCGAAACCACAGGTGATCAGTCCTTCTCCCCACATTTCATCCTTTCTGTCCCAGACAATAATATTATTGTCGGCTACCCCAATTTTTATAAGGCTATTGATAACAGCATCCACCACCTCGGGATGGGTGAAGAATTCTTTACCGCTGACATTTACTTTGATGCCAATTACATCCGATGATTTCAGATTTGGGAAAACAGCTAACCAGCATTCCTCAAGATTTGATTTCCCCACCATTGCTTTCATCCCTTCATCAAGCATTCTCTGAACCACTTCTCCATTAACTGTTGTCTCCTTCGGTATCGCTTGGATGTCGGTAACAACAGCTGCCGTACTCCTGATGGAGCTCACAATCGATTGCATTGGAATCGATCCTGGTGGCGGTTCTGGATCAACCCCGATCATTTTTGCTATCATGTAGTTCTTTAATCTATCACAAGAGGGAAGAATGGTTGATGTTAGGGTACCCACCGCCATGGTTTTTAAGAAATGACGTCGGTTAATGCTTTTATTGGCACTGTTCATGATTGATTTCCTCCATTTAGGTTTTTTTCCTTCCTGATAAATTGAGGTTATCCCACTTCACCGGCAGCTGTTTTTTCTGCCACCTATGCTGAGTGGTTTTTTCAGAACTCGCACCAACATAAGATAAGGCAAGGGCGGATGACTCGACTTCGACGGTATTGGGTCAAGGCTTGCTTCCCGGATAGGCCTTGATTGTATTATTTTTCCATGCATTGGTAGGTTTCAG
>JAAEMC010000330.1 GCA_024225895.1 Desulfobacteraceae bacterium
ATTGAAAATCAAAAATCTGGAGCAATGGCTGTCTGCTTCTCCTGTTTTAAGTATATTTTTGCTTCTTGCGGCAGCATTCTCGGTCAGCCATCCCTATCTTCCCCATGCAGGCATGGCAACCATGGTTTGTTTTTTAATCCTGACCCTGTTCTTAAGTAACCGCATTCAATTTCAGCCGCCTGCAGTTATTGGCCTTCTTGCGGCAGTGTTTGCCCAGGCTGTCTGGATTCTCAACCCCGGGTATGATCATCTGGCCTTTGCAGGCGTGGTCTGGTCATTTTCTCTTTTTGCCGTTGCTCTGCCAGCCCCGTTTCTTCTCCACAAGGATGTATTAAAATTCAAGAAGGTCTTCAATGTATGGGCTTTATTTGAGGTCTTCCAGGGGATATTTGTTATTTATTGCGCCTATCGTTTATGGGACAATGATTATATCAAATGGCTCCCGCTGGGTCTGGCTATTTGTAAGCTGCCGGGTGTAGTGGTCCTGTTAAAGAAGCTGGATGGAAAAATCCAGAGGAACTCCATTCTTGCCTTTCATGGCGGCACATTACTTTTTTATATTTCCATGCTCCCGGTACTGGTTCTGGATTACGGATGGATCGGACTGACATTTGTCTTTGAATCCGCAGCCCTCCTGTGGCTGAACAGGCGTATCATACATCCCGGACTTCGCTGGGTTGCTTTAATAATGGCGCCTGCAGGCCTTGCCATTTTACTTTACTTTATTCCGGATTTAAAAGCGCACAACAGCCAGCCTGTTTTCAATACCGCCATCCTTGCCGTTTTTCTGTCATTGGTTGGCCTTGCCGGAGCAGTCAAATGGTCAACATTTCCTGAGCGCAAGCTGGGCAGGCTGGATTTGAAGAACTATTTTATCTGGCTTCTCATTGGCACCGGGTTTTATTTTTTAAACCTTATCATTTCCGATGTTTTCAGTGGAACCGGCCAGCGGTTTCAAATTTTTCCAGGTCATGACTTTGTGCATTCCTTTTCCTATGGTTTGGTATGGGCCGCATTTGGCGCACTAATATGGAAAGTCAGGGGAATGAATCAAGTAATGCGGTTTACAGGATTTACAATTCTTTGCCTGGGGGCAGGGTGGATCATTTTACTGCCCATAATCAACTCTGGTGCCGTAGCAAAGATGCCGCCCTTGTTTAACATCTCTTTGGCAGCGTTTATCCCGTTAATTGGATTGTTGGTTTTAGTTTTCCTAAAAGAACCACGGGATAACTTTGAAGGGCGGACAAAAAATGTTCTGCTTGTGCTCTTGTTGACAACGGTGTTCATGTTCATTGAAACTCAATTGGGCACATTGTTCCAGACCGGTATGAACTATATACCCCTGATCGCCCAAACTTGGACCAATGCCCTGGCAGCATCTTTTTTCTGGATTATTTACGGCTTGCTTCTATTGCTTTGGCAAAAACAACTGGACAAGCCTTTTCGCCTGGCTGGTCTGATTTTGATATTGGCCGGTATTATTAAAAGTCTTGTTTTGCCGTTCCGTTTCAGGACGGATTTCAGCGGGATGACTCCCATACTAAATTTTCCTTCCCTGGTTTGGCTTTTTATTCTGGCATGCCTTGTTTATCTTATCTTCAGAAATTGGAAGGAGCCTTGGCCACTTGACATGGTTGCCATAAAATCTTTCTGGGGACTGGTCCTTGGCATTTCCAGCTTTATTATACTGAACATTGAGATTGCCAGTGCCTTTGCCGTTAAAGGAAAGATGTTTTCCATGATGAGTCAGGGCAGTCTTGCCATGCAGCTGGCTTATAGTATCGGATGGATGCTTTTTGCCGTGTCGCTGCTCATTGTCGGCATCAAGTGGGAGACGGTCCGTGTCCGCTGGGCCGGTCTAATTTTGCTGGTCGCAACTTCAGTCAAGATATTCATACTGGATCTGTGGAAACTTGGACAGCTATACAGGGTAGGGTCTTTCGTAGGTCTGGCCGTTGTTTTGATCCTTGTATCATTTTTATACCAGCGGTTTTTATCAGAAGGGAAAAAAGATGAAGCATAATACTTTGGGTTTCATTTTGATCTTTGTATCATTTATGGCTCTGCCAATGATGATGTATGCAGATGATACCTGGAAAAACAGGACTCATATGCAGGTGGATCAACCCGGTATTATTGAATCCCAGCTTCCCCTGGAACTGTCAGAGCAACTTTTTGGCAACACCTATGACCTGACCTTGCTGGGACCGGATAATAACTCCCGGGCATTTGAACTTTTTTGGGCTGAACCGGTTCAAAAGACATCTGCCAATGTCATTCCGGATAATTTTTCTTTTAAAAAGGATAAGGCATTTGAATGGGTGGGAACCGCCCAGGCAAACATTCGGGCAGATACAATATATATCAAGATAGATGAAGTGGATTTCATAGGCAAGGTGACTGTGGACGGATTCAAAAATAATCAGTGGGTTCGCTTGAAAAAGGATGAAACAATTTTCAAGACCAACGACCAGTCCCGGATGAAACTTTCCATCACTAAAGGTGTTTATGAGCGTGTCCGGCTTGGATTTACCGGCTTCAACCCCAAATATAAAAAAAAGTTTGCCCCGGTTGCCAAGGTTGAGCTTATGGGTACCAAACCCGGAAAAGAGAGGTTACAACAGACAAGAAGACTTAAATTCAAACAGATTCAAACCAGCGACGGGTTGGAAATAAGAGCCATGCTGCCGGGCTCCGGCCTGACACTAAAGTCGGTTGATTTTACAACCCAGGCTCAGTTCAAGGGTTCCTGGCAGATCGGTTTTGAAACCATAAATAACGGAAGGCAAGAGTTTGTCCAGGTAAAAAAAGGGCAAATTCATTATGTGTCTGGTACAAAACAATCGGTTTCAATTAATCTTGGAAAAAAATGGCAAGGCAAAAATCTTATCCTCAAGCTGGATCCCCGGGCAACACATATAGGTGAAATTCAAGAACTTTTGGCTGTATTCTTTGTGCCGCGATTTGTTTTTTTAGCAGATATCCCGGGCCGATATGCAATGGTCTCAGGTAAAAAAGAGGCTACCCGCATACTTGAGTTCCCGGGAGATGTCAGCCGTGTTACAGACCAGGTCCTGGAGTTTGATGCTCCTGAACATAACTATGCGTGGCAGCCGGAACTTCTGGTTGAAAAATTCAGGATAAAGGGCGGCCCATTTGATAAAAAAGGATATGCCTGGAATGCTCTGATTGATATTGCTCAAAAAGGGTTTTATCGATTGATACTGAACCAGAAAGCCAGCCATGAAAAGAATCGAAGCATCCGCATTGTCAGGGATGATATTCAAATCCCATTTTTCTTTGGTAATAATGAATTGCAGGAAATTGATTTATCCCCTTACATGAAAACAGATTATTTTCCAGATGAAAATACAACCCAGATACATGTGAAATTGCCCTATGCATCAAAACATTGGTCCCACCTGCTTTTATATTCCAAAGGAATCTTCCGCAGAACTGTCCGGTTTGAAATTCCAAAACCCGGGAATATGGGCTGGAAAGCCTGGACTAAAAAGAGCTGGGCCAATGGTGCGGGTGATGAAACCCGGTTAAAAGTATCCATGC
>JAAEMC010000331.1 GCA_024225895.1 Desulfobacteraceae bacterium
CGGCGGTTTTTTTGCCATGGTGGATTCTCGTCGGATAAATATAGAACCGGTTTTGGAAAATAAAGCGGCTTTAACGGACTTGGGGATGAAAATTATTGATGCAGCCAATGAACAGCTGACAATCTCCCATCCGGTCAGACCGGATGTGAACACCATTGATGTAGCAGAATTTTATGATTCGCAATATGAACACGGCCGGGCCTTTGGCAAAGGCATGGTAATTTACGGAGAATCCCATGTGGACCGATCGCCTTGCGGTACGGGCACATCTGCGAAATTGACCCTTCTACATCATTACGGAAAAATTGAAATGAATCAGGATTATACTAATTACAGCCCCCTTGGGACTTCTTTTGATGCCAGGCTTGTTAAAAAAGAAAAAGTCGGGGCTGTGGACGGATATATTGTTCAGATAAAAGGAATGGCTCATTTAACCGGGATTCATCATTTTATTGTTGATGATGAAGACCCGTTTCAGCAAGGATTTATGATGTGATGGAAATGGTACCGGATATTATTTTACATAATGGCAATATTCAGACTCAGGACCCTGATTTTCCCATGGCCCAGTCGCTGGCCATATCAAAAAATAGGATTTTAGATCTTGGATCTGATCAGGATATTTTATCCCGGGCATCGGGAAAGACCCAGGTGATTGATCTTGATCAGAAACTGGTATTGCCGGGATTTATTGATACCCATTTCCATTTTTATGAATGGGCCTTAAACTATGACAGCATAGATTTGTCCCGGGTTCGTTCCTTTCAGGAAATGCAAGATGCTGTTTCCAGAAAGGCATTGGCAATTGGCAAGGGGAAATGGGTGTTGGGGCAGGGGTTTAATGAATCGGACTGGCCGGAAAAAAGAATGCCGGACCGCCATGACCTTGACCGGGTAGCTCCACATAACCCAGTCTGTATATGGAGATGTGATCTTCACTTATCCGTTGCCAATTCCTTGGCGCTGCAGCTTGCAAATATTACATCTGCTGTAAATGATACAAAAGAGGCAGTGATTGCAAAGGATGCAGCCGGAAATCCTACCGGCATTTTAAAGGAACTGGCATCCAACCTGATCCGGGATGTCCTCCCTGAACTTTCCATTTCAAAGGTGCTGGAAAATATGCAAAAAGCCATTCATGATGCCCATGGCTTGGGCCTGACTTCCATCCATGATATCCGCCTTATGGGTGGGCTTGATGGTGCACAGGCATTAAAGGCATGGCAGCATCTTAGACAGGAAAACAACCTTGACATTCGTTGCCATGTAGGCCTTCCCGGCGAAATGACAGACCAGGCCGTTACTTTAGGCCTTTGCACCGGATTTGGAGATGATATTTTAAAAATCGGGCATTTGAAATTTTTTTCAGACGGCGGCATGGGAGCCCGAACCGCCTGGATGACACAAAAGTATCTGGATGCAGAATACGGCATGCCACTCACCCCTGTAAAAGATATCGAAAAAGCAGTCATCAAGGCTGATCGGGCCGGTATCAGTGTAATGGTGCATGCCATTGGTGACCGGGCCAATAAAGAAATAATTGATATGTTTCACCGTATTGAGAGCTCCGGCAAAAGCCAATGCAAAATCCCCCACCGCATTGAGCATGTTCAAATGATTTTGCCCGAAGATCTTGTAAAATTGTCAAAATTGAAAAACATTGCTGTATCCTGTCAACCCAACAATTTAAGCCTGGATATTTCAATGATTGATGCTTGTGCCGGACCCCGGGGGAAATTTGCCTATAACCTGAAAAGTATTTTCAATACCGGCGTACCGTTGATGCTCAGTTCAGATGCGCCGGTGACAAATCCTAATCCCTTTGCCGGAATTTGTTCCGCTGTCACCCGAAAGCGGATGGATCATACCCCAAAACAGGGATGGTATGCAAAGCAGGCACTTAGTGTGGCACAGGCTGTAAAAGGGTATACCATCACGCCGGCCATGGCATTGGGCAGCGGTGATAGTGTCGGATCCATCAGCAAAGGAAAGCTCGCCGATGTCATTGTCTTGAATCAGGATATCTATTCAATTGATCCGGACAGGATTTTGGATACAAAAGTTGATTTAACCCTTTTTGACGGAAGGATTGTTCATGAAAGATGAG
>JAAEMC010000332.1 GCA_024225895.1 Desulfobacteraceae bacterium
ATACCGTTCATCGGAAAAACAGGATTTGTCAATGATCACCCAATAATCAAAATCAGATCCAATTGACTGGGTAAATGTTCCCAAAGATCCAATATGATAAAAGGCAATCACGGCTGGGTCTAAGGGTTTGTTCTCTTGCAATAATTGGGTTGACAGCATACCAGAATCGACAGATGCCTTGAAAAATCCGGATTTCTCAAATCCCCATATACCGTGGGCCTGAACCTTGTCATCCACAAATCCAGGAAATTGTGGAAGATTAATATGGATAAAAAAAGGAATGTCCGTAAAAAGCTTTACCTTTTCTTTGGAAAGATATCGCAATGCCTCCCTCATTCTCACCATATTATAATTGGAAAAGGAATCCCTGTTTTCAAGAATCAGGTCCATGGTGGATTGAGAAAGTAACGGTTTATCCATTTGATTTTGGCTCATCTTATAAAAAAATTGAAAACATAAGCAAAAAAGATTATGATTGTAGATCACATTATATTGTTGAACCGATAATATTTTCAAGCTAGTTTTATAAAATGGAGTTATAATGGGTGATACCCCAGTTCCTCATTTGGGAATAGACCTGGATCGGGTTGACTTTTCTAAACGCGGCCGATCAACTGAAAATCAGGTTCAAAAACGAACTCTGACCCAGCCTTCAAATTACAAAGCCCTTGTCAGACATATTCTGGTCATGACCAAGGAGCATGAATCTTTTTTAACCTTTTCCCGCCAGATCAGCGAAGTGAACCGGATATTAAACGTGAAATATTCGTCAGCAAATGATATCGCAGATGTTGTTCTGAGAGACGTAGGGTTAACCTCGAAACTATTAAAACTTGTCAATTCTTCTTTTTACAGCCATTTTTCAAACAAGGGTGTGGCAACGGTATCCGAGGCTATGATCATACTGGGAACCGAAGAGATTAAACTTGCGGCAGCCAGTTTA
>JAAEMC010000333.1 GCA_024225895.1 Desulfobacteraceae bacterium
AACCCCAAAGCCGAAGCAAAAAAGAAAGATTCCTTTTCATTAAAAGTTATCAAACATGATTCCCTTCCAACTGGTGATGATGATTATATAATGTGGTTGGGCCACGCCTCTTTTCTGATTCGTTTAAACGGAAAATATATTATCACTGATCCCTGCCTGACCAATCCGCCTTTTGTCCCGCGCCGGTCACCACTTCCTTTGAAAATAAGTAAATTAAAAGCTGATTACATGCTTGTATCCCACGGGCATTACGACCATCTTGATTCTGACACCATACAGATGCTTAACGGAAATAAAATAAAGGCATTGGTACCATTGCGAATGGGCAGGATTCTCAAGTCCATGAACGATAATATTGTTGTCCAGGAGGCCGGATGGTACCAGCAGTATGACGTGGGCGATGATATAGAATTCTTTCTTTTGCCTGCTTATCACTGGCACAAACGGTCTGTGTCTGATCTGAACAGGGTATTATGGGGCAGTTATGTGATCAGGCATAAAAACAAAACAATATATTTTGCCGGTGATACAGCTTTTGCATCCCATTTTGATGAAATCAGCAGGCTGTTCGGAAAAATTGATTATGCGATCCTTCCAATCGGAGCTTATGATCCTCCTTATATAATGAAAAACAATCATCTTAATCCAAAAGAGGCGGTCAGGGCTTTTC